>NZ_LSJT01000053.1:0-29388 GCF_001556795.1 Dermacoccus sp. CCH2-D9 | reverse complement strand
TGCCTTCACAGCACCCGCCGCAGCGGGCCGGGCGTCAGGATCGGCGTGAGATGGACTCATCGGCGGCGTCGTCATGGGCGTCAATGTACTTGCGCGCTGTGACGTGCGTCGCGTTGGATCGGTACATGAGCACCTCGAGCGAGCCCCGCGCCACGACCCGTCTCGACGAGATCGCGGACGGCTACCTCGACGCGTCCGTCGCGCTGTCGCCGATCGAGGCAACGGCGCTCGGCATCCCGGGCCAGGATCATCTGCTCGACGACTTCTCCCCCGACGGCCA
Source organism: Dermacoccus sp. CCH2-D9 (assembly GCF_001556795.1). Lineage (NCBI taxonomy): Bacteria > Bacillati > Actinomycetota > Actinomycetes > Micrococcales > Dermacoccaceae > Dermacoccus > Dermacoccus sp. CCH2-D9. Next base: position 29,108 of record NZ_LSJT01000053.1, on the reverse strand, counting down.
CGCGGCCGCGTCCGATCTGCGTCGCTCGACGTTGTCGGCGCTGCGCACCGCGTCGGCGCAGGACGACGTGGACGCCGTGACGCTCGCCGCGCTGCAGGAGCGCCTCGAGCTCGCCGAGGAGATCCACGACGCCGGCTACGACCTCGCCGACCTCAACGTCATCGCGTCACCGCTGCAGATGATGCGCGACACCTTCGACCTCATGCCGACCGACAGCGACGAGGACTGGGAGACGATCGCGCACCGGCTGCGCGCCGTCCCCGAGGCGCTCGACGGCTGGTTCGCGTCGCTCGATCACGCCGCGTCGCAGGGCATCGTTGCGGCGCAGCGCCAGATCGAACGCTGCAGCGAGCAATGCGCCGAGCACGGCGGACGCGACGGGTACTTCCTCTCGCTCGCCGAGCGCGCCGCCGTCGAGGGTGGTGGCGATGCCAGCGCGGTGCAGGACGAGGTGCGCGAGGCTGCCGCGCTCGCCGCGCGGGCCTACGCCGACGCAGGGGCGCGGCTGCGCGACGAACTGCTGCCGCGCGCGCCCGAGCACGACGGGGTGGGGCGTGAGCGGTACGCGCTGCACAGCCGCGAGTTCCTCGGCGCGCGAGTCGACCTCGAGGAGACCTACCGCTGGGGTCAGGACGAACTCGCGCGCATCACCGACGAGATGTCGCGCCTCGCCGAACGCATCGCGCCCGGCGCCGGCGTCAAGGGCGCGATGGCCGCCCTCGACGCCGACGACGCGTACGCCCTGCACGGCACCGACGCGCTGCGCGGCTGGATGCAGGCGAGCGCCGACGCCGCCGTCAGCGCTCTGGCGGACACGCACTTCGACATCCCCGACCCGGTGCGTCGCATCGAGTGCATGATCGCGCCCACGTCCTCGGGCGGCATCTACTACACCGGCCCGAGCGAGGATTTCTCCCGCCCCGGACGCATGTGGTGGGCGGTGCCGAAGGGCGTCGAACGGTTCGGCACGTGGCGCGAACTGACGACCGTCTACCACGAGGGCGTCCCCGGCCATCACCTGCAGATCGGGCAGACGATGTACCGCTCGGGCCTGCTCAACCGGTGGCGCCGCATGGGGTCGTGGACATCCGGGCACGCGGAGGGCTGGGCCCTGTACGCCGAGCGCCTCATGGACGAGCTCGGCTTCCACACGGACGACGCCACCCGCCTCGGCATGCTCGACGGGCAGTCGCTGCGCGCCGCGCGCGTCATCGTCGACATCGGCGTGCACTGCGGTTTCGAGGCTCCCGCCGAGGTTGGTGGGGGCGCCTGGACGTACGACAAGGCGTGGGCATTCCTGTCGGCGCACGCCGACATGGCCGAGGGCTTCCTGCGCTTCGAGCTCGACCGCTACCTCGGCTGGCCGGGGCAGGCGCCGTCGTACTCGATCGGCGAGCGCCTGTGGCTGTCGCTGCGCGAGGAGACGCGTCGTCGCGAGGGCGCAGCCTTCGACCTCAAGGCCTTCCACCGTCGCGCCCTCGACATCGGCGGCGTCGGCCTCGACGTCCTGCGCGACGCCATCCTCGCCCCCTGACCCACCTGCGATTCCTATCCACATTCGCGATTCGTTTCCCCATCGGCGAACCGCGTCCACCTATGCGATTCCCGCCCCCATCGGCGAACCGCGTCCACCTTCGCGCCTCTGAGCGAATGTGGACGAAAAACGCAGATGAGGACGGGAATCGCAGATGGGGGCGGGCCCCATGCGTGCCTGACGGGGTGGGAGCGGGGGCGCCGGTAGGCTGGCGGCAAGCCGATGTCCCCAACGTTCGGAGCGCTACGCCACCATGTCGCCCACCCAGTCGAGCCTCGCCACGACCTCGCCCTACTCGATCGTCGCCGTCGACGCTGACGAGTTCGTCCGGACGATCCACGACGCGGGCGCGCGCGTGCCCGTCGAGCAGTCGCCCGAGTGGGCGCGCTACGACGATTCGCTGCCGGGCCGCCGTCACTGGCGCTACCTGCTCGTCCACGACGCCGCGGGCGCCCACGTCGCCGCACTGAGCCTGACGGAGTTCGCCGGCCGCGCGCTCGTGCAGCTGTGGGGCAAGTTCGCCCCGATCTGGCTGACGCACGCCGCGCCCAGCGCCGCTGAGGAGCGTGCCCTGCGCGACGCCCTGGCCGCGTACGTCAAGGCCGAGCACCCCAAGGCGGCACTCGTCCGCCTGCACGCCACGCACGCGGCGCCCGACCTCACCGAGCCGCTCACCGAGGTCTTCTACGACCGTACGCTCGTGCTCGACCTCTCGCTCAGCGAGGACGAGCTGATGGCGTCGATGTCGAAGAACGGCCGCCGTGACCTGCGGTACGGGCTCAAGAACGACGCCCTGGTCTTCACCGACGAGACGGGCATCAGCGAACAGGACTTCGCCGAGCAGGTCTTCCCCGTCTTCACCGAGACCGCCGAACGCGGCCACTTCGACCTGCGTCCCGCGCAGTTCTACTTCAACATGCTCTCCCAGCTCGGCCCCGACATCTGCCGCCTCTACACGGTGCGAGACACCTCTGCGGGCGGCGCCGTCGTCGCGTGGGCGCTCGTCACCATCTATGACGGCGAGGCGCGCTACTTCTACGCCGCTACGAGCGCGGCCGCCCGCAAGAGCTTCGCTGCCAACCGCATGGTCTGGGAGTGCATGCTCGCGGCGAAGAGCCGCGGCGCGTCGACGTTCGACTTCATGGGGCTGGGCAGCGACCGCGCGCCCGCGCTTAGCTCGCTCGACGGTTTCAAGCTCAAGTTCGGCAAGGACGGCGCGCGTGACGTCCCGGGCCCGTGGGATCTCGTCGTGCGCCCGCAGGTGCTCTCCGCGTACCGTGCGTCGACGAAGGCCAAGGCCCTCGTGCGTGACGCCCGCAGCAAGGGTCCGAGCACCGTTCGCAGCCTGCCGTCGCGGACGATGCGCACCGCCTCGTCCGCCGCCACCGCCCTCGCCGCGAAGGTCGCCGGCCCCGAACGCGGTGCGACGCCGGGTCAGGGCGGCACTCCCGCGGTGCTGCCGGTCGTGCTCGACTTCACCCTCTCCGGCTACGCCCTGGCGCGCGCGTTCCACGAGCGTTACGGCCTGACGAGCGTCCTCGTCGTCCCGTTCACGACGGGCGCGACGGCCGACTCAACGCTGTTCCACGACACGCGAGAACTCGGGTTCGCCGCGATCAACGACCACGACCTCGTCCTCACCGAGATCCGCCGTATCGCCGCTGAGAACCCCGATCTGACGATCATTCCGCTGACGAACAACGACGGCTACGTGCAGTCGTTGTCGGCGAAGCGCGACACGCTCGGCACCAACGTCGTCGTGCCACACGAGAGCCCCGCGATGCTCGAGCGCATCTCCGACAAGAACCACTTCAACGCCGTCTGCGCTGAGGCGGGCGTCGCGACGCCGGGCACCGTCGTCCTCGACTTCGCCACCGGGCGCCCGAGCGCCGACGACGTCACCTTCCCTTACCCGATCATCGTCAAGCCCGCCGATTCGGCACTGCACAACGCCTTGTCGATGCCGGGCAAGAAGAAGCTGTACGAGGTCGACTCGCGCGACGAGCTCGACGCGCTCATCACCCGCCTCGTCGACGCGGGCTTCACCGGCGAGATGCTCGCGCAGGATCTCATCCCCGGCGACGAGATCCTGTCGGTCACGATGTACCGCGCGAAGAACGGCGAGATCACGCTGGCGCGCACGTCGCGGGTGCTCCTGCAGGATCCGCGCCCGGCCTACCTCGGCATCCCCGACGTCCAGGTCGTGCAGGACATGCCCGACGTCGTCGAAGCCTCGCGCCGCATCCTCGAGACGGCCGACTATCACGGCTTCGCCAACCTCGACGCCATCCGCGACCCGCGTGACGGTTCCGTCAAGTTCTTCGAGGTCAACCCGCGCTACGGACGCAACTGCTACTACGCCACCGGTTCGGGGGCGAACGTCGCCGAGCAGCTCGTCAGCGACCTCGTCGAGAACTCCCCCGTCACCGCGCCGGCGCCGTCCGACGACCTCGTCTACACCGTCCTGCCGCCGCAAACCATCGCGCGTCTGCTGCCGAAGGGCGCAGAGCGCGACGCCGCCGCGGCGCTCGTCAAGCGCGGACGCTGGGCCGACCCGCTCAAGTACGACGGGGAGCGCAACCCGAAGCACAAGGCATACGCGCAGATCGCGGCGTGGAACCACGTGCGCGCCTACCGCGGCGCGCCGCGCATCGTCGGGGGCTGACGCCGCACGCAGTCTGTCGCTCACCCACTCGCCGCCCGGTCGAGCCCGGCATCGGTCCTCACTGATGCCGGGCTTCGTCATGCTCGCGCCGGCCGCGCCACAACCCTCCCCGTCCGAGACGCAACGAGAGCTGCATCACGTCGATGTGACCTGCATCATGTACAGTTTGGTCTGACCAATAATGGTCCGACCAAAGCTGAGCCAGCCTCCCCACCCCCGCAAGGAGTCCGCGTGATCACCTACACCGCGACCCCCGACGCCGTCGGCGACAGCCTGGCGCTGTCCGCTCTCGTGGGCTCGTTGCCCCTCCTCACGTTCTTCGCGATGCTGTTGATCGCCAAGGCCAGTGCCTACGTCGCGGGCCTCGCGAGCCTCGTCGTCTCGCTCGTCATCGCCGTCGTCGCGTTCGGCATGCCGACACACCTCGCCCTGCTGTCGGCGACACAGGGCGCCGTCTACGGTCTCGTGCCGATCGTGTGGATCGTCGTCATGGCGCTGTGGTTCTACCGGGTCACCGTCATCTCGGGCCGCTTCAACGACCTGCGCTCGATCTTCGACGCGATCGGCGGCGGCGACATTCGCATCCAGGCCATGCTCATCGCGTTCTGCTTCGGCGGCCTTCTCGAGGCCCTGGCCGGGTTCGGCGCGCCGGTCGCCATCACGGCGACGATGGTGCTCGCCCTCGGGCTCAAGCCGCTCAAGACGGCCGTCGTGTGCCTCATCGCGAACACGGCGCCGGTGGCGTTCGGCGCCGTCGCCATCCCGATCACGACCGCCGGCAACCTGACGGGCCTCGACCCCGCGCACATCGGTGCCGTCGTCGGCCACCAGGCACCGTTCTTCGCGATAGCCGTTCCCTTCTTCCTCATGATGATCATCGACGGCAAGCGCGGGCTCGTCCAGGCGTGGCCCGCGGCGCTCGTCACCGGTGGCGCGTTCGCGATCGCGCAGTGGTGGTGTTCGACGTACTTCTCGTACGAGTTGACGGACGTCGTCGCCTCGCTCGTCGGGCTCGCGGCCGCCATCGTCCTGCTGCGCTTCTGGAAGCCCAAGGGCGCCGACGACGTGCGTCGCAGCCTCGACATCGAACCGCCCGTTCCCGCCGAGGCGCTCAGCGCCTCCCGCATCTGGATGGCCGTGCTGCCCTATCTGCTCGTCGTCGTCGTGTTCGGCATCGCGAAGCTGTGGAAGCTGGGCGTCGACATCCCTGCGAAGCTCAGCGCCACCGACGCCAAGATTCCCTGGCCGGGCCTCAACGGCGAGCTCGTCAACGCCAAGGGCAAGTCGATCTCCTCGACCGTCTACACGCTGCAGTGGCTGTCGAGCCCGGGCACGCTGCTGTTCCTCACCGGGCTCATGGTCGCGATCGTCTACTCCCTGCGTGACGGCGGCGGCCGCTTCCCGCTCACGCTGGGTGAGGCGTTCAAGGAGATCGGGCGTTGCTTCTACACGATGCGCTTCTCGGCGCTGACGATCGCGTCGGTGCTCGCGCTCGCCTACGTCATGAACTTCTCCGGCCAGACCATCGCGATCGGCACGTTCGTCGCCGGGCTGGGCGCGTGGTTCGCGTTCCTGTCGCCCGTGCTCGGCTGGGTCGGCACCGCCGTCACCGGCTCGGACACCTCGGCGAACGCCCTGTTCTCGACGCTGCAGCAGACGGCCGCGGAGAAGGCCGGGCTCGACCCGCACCTCATGACGGCGGCCAACACCTCCGGTGGAGTCGTCGGCAAGATGATCTCGCCACAGTCGCTGGCCATCGCGGCGACAGCCGTCGGCCTGCAGGGCAAGGAGTCGAAGATCTTCCGCGCCGTCGTGCTGTGGTCGCTCGGCATGCTGCTCGTGCTGTGCACGCTCGTCTACCTGCAGGCGCACGCCCTGTCGTGGATGCTGCCCTGAGTCACCTCACCCTCTGAGCCCCGCATGACGGCCGGACGTATTCTGCGGATCCGCTCGCCATCCGCGACAATGTCGACGTGCACATCGCTCTTCCCATCTTCCTGCTCGTCGCGACGACGATCAGTGTCTCCGTCCTCGCGCGCCGCGTCGGCCTGTCCGCGCCGCTGCTGCTCGTCGCCATCGGCGCGGTGGCGTCGTACCTGCCGCAGGTCCCCGAGGTCCACGTCGACTCCGAAGTGATCCTGCTCGGGTTCCTGCCGCCACTGCTGTACGCGACGGCGATCCGCACCTCGATCATCGATCTCAAGCGCGACGTGTTCCAGATCGTCCAGCTGTCGATCCTGCTCGTCCTCGTGACGGCGTTCGCCGTCGGGCTCGTCTCGTGGTGGCTCATGCCCGTCGGGTTCGCCGCCGCGATGGCGCTCGGCGGTGTCGTCGCTCCCCCGGACGCCGTCGCCGCGACCGCCGTCGCCCGCCGCATCGGGTTGCCGCGACGTCTCGTCGCCGTCCTCGAGGGCGAGTCGCTCTTCAACGACGCGACGGCCCTCGTCACCGTCGGCACCGCCGTGAGCGCGCTGACGGGGTCGTTCTCGGCGAGCAGGGCCGGCCTCGCCTTCGTCATCGCGGCGCTCGGCGGCATCGTCATCGGTGTCATCGCGTTCTGCGTCGTGGAGTTCGTGCAGAAGCACATCCGCGACGCTGTGACGAGCGTCGCGATCAGCATCATCACGCCGTGGGTCGCCTACCTCCCGGCGGAGGCGATCAAGGCGTCTGGTGTCATCGCCGTCGTCGTCACCGGCGTGCTGCTCGGCTTCAAGGCGCCGTACTACAACACGGCGCAGGCGCGGGTCGCATCGCGGATGAACTGGAATTCGATCCAGTTCCTGCTCGAGAACATGGTGTTCCTGCTCATCGGCCTGCAGGTGTCGATGATCATCGACCAGGTCCAGACGTCGGACCTCGGCCTCGAACGCACCAGCCTGTACGCGGTCGCCGTCCTCGTCACCGTCATGCTCGTGCGGCCGATGTTCATCATCGCTGCGACCTGGCTCGGCAAGGTCTCGCGCTGGGATTCGCGCCCCCTCAGCCTGCGCGAGGGCGCCGTCGCCGGCTGGGCGGGCATGCGCGGAGTGGTGACGCTCGCCGCCGCGTTCCTGCTGCCGCCCGAGACGCCGCACCGCGAGTCGCTCGTCTTCATCGCGCTCGTCGTGACGATCGGCACGCTCGTCATCCAGGGCTTCACCCTCGGCCGCGTGGCCAACCTCATGAAGCTACGCGCGCCCGACCCGCGTGAGGACGCCCTCGCGCGCGCCCAGGTCATGCAGGCCTCCGTCGATGCCGGTGAGGCGGCGATGCGCAAGGCCCTCGCGGACGACCCGGAACTGGCGGACACCCCCGAGGCAATCATCAAGTCGCTGCAGAAGCAGGGCATGCGCCGCGCGAACCTGCAGTGGGAACTGCTCGGCAACAACGACACGATGGGACCGACGCAGCAGTACCGCATCCTGCGTCAGAAGATGATCGACGCCGAACGCGAGAAGGCGCTCGAGATGCGTAACGAGGGCCGCGTCGACCACGAGGTCATCGACAGCATCATGATGCAGCTCGACATCGAGGAGTCGATGATCGTCACCGCCGAGGAGCGCGACGCCGGGCTGCGCGATGCAGGCCCGCTGCTCACGCCGGAGGTTCGTCAGGCGGCTGCGAACACCTGGAGAAGGCCGCGCGCGACGACGCCTCACCCCAGTCGCACGACGGCTGCCAGGGCTGCCTGGAGGAGGGTCGGACGTGGCTGCACCTGCGCATGTGCACCGAGTGCGGGTACGTCGGCTGCTGCGACTCCTCCGCCGGTCAACACGCGACGAAGCATTTCCGCGCGACCGGTCACCCCGTCATGCGCTCGTTCGAGGCGGGCGAGGAATGGCGTTGGTGCTTCGTCGACAACCTGCCGGGCTGACGGGCGTCCGGCCCGCCTCACCGCGCCGATATTCTTGAGCCCATGACCGTCCTCGTGCTCGCCTCGAAGTCCCCCGCCCGCCTCGCGACCCTGCGCAGCGCCGGCATCGAACCGTTCGTCCTCGTCTCCGACCTCGACGAGGACGCTGCCGTGGTCGCCGCCCGCGCGCAGCACGACGGGCCGGACGAACTCGCCGCCGAGGACGTGGCGCTGCTGCTCGCGAACGCGAAGTGCGAGGCCGTCGCGTCGGTGCTCGCGCAGGACGAGGTTCCGGCCGAGACGCCCGACGCGTTCATCGAGGACGGCGGCATCATCCTGGGGTGCGACTCGGTGCTCGAGTTCGACGGTGCGATCCTCGGCAAGCCCGCGGACGCCGCCGACGCCCGCGCGCGCTGGCACGCGATGCGGGGGCGCAGCGGCACCCTGCACACCGGTCACTGGATCGTCGACGACCGCGTCGAGGGCACCGGCGCGACGTTCGGTGCCGTCTCGTCGACGATCGTCCACTTCGCCGACCTCGACGACGCGGAGATCGACGCCTACGTCGCCACCGGCGAACCGCTGTGGGTGGCGGGCGCGTTCACGATCGACGGCCTCGCGGGCGCCTACGTCGAACGCATCGAGGGCGACCCGCACACCGTCGTCGGCCTCGGTCTGCCGCTGCTGCGCGAGATGCTCGCCGAGATCGGCGTCGCCTGGCACGAGCTGTGGAACATGGCAGCCTGACCTGGCTCGGTCAGCAGGGGCCACCGCACGGGCGCGTGGGGAAACTCTGATCCGTCGCCCTGTCGTCAACCCCTGACGGCGAGAGCTGGCCGCACCGCGTCCGGCACAGGGCGACGCATCGAAAGGCCACTTACGGCCCCCGTGCGCCTGATCACCTGAGACACTGTCAGCGCACGAACTCATGGGGAGGAACACGATGGGCAACTCGCGCGTCGCGGCATCGCTGACGGCACTGACGTGCGCGGCCGCCTTCGCGGCAGCACCGGCGTACGGCGAGGACGCCGCGACGAACACATTCGTTCCCGGCGGCCACTTGGTCGAGTTGTCCCTCGCCTCCGGCCAGGGCACGCCGCTGGCGCCGGGGCTGTACTCCGCGACGCTACCCGTCGACGCGTCGTCACGGTACGTCGAGGTCAAGCGCGGCGAGGGCGAGCGCCTCAGCGTCAGCATCAACGGCTCAGCGAGCTGGAAGGACAACGCGTGGTCCGTCGACTCCGGCTCGCAGGGCCTGCAGCTCACGCTGACGACTGCGGACGGCGCCACGACATGCGGTTCCGACTCGGATTCGCTGACGAGCAGCGGCACCCCCGGGTTGCTCGCGACGCACGTCGACATCGACGAGGCCAAGACGGCGCGCACGTCGTCATCGCTCGGTTCGGGCGCTGACGCCTGCCTGGCCGCGACGTCGTATCGGCTCGAGATCAAGCGCACCATCGACGGCGACAACGCCACGCCCATGCCCGTGCAGATCGCCGTGAAGCGCACGCCCCGCGTCAACGGCACCGTCAAGGTGCCGGCCGGGGAGGTACCCGACATGACGACGCAGGCGCTCGAGGCGTCCACGACGGCGACGGCCGGTGACGGTTTCGCCAGCGCCACGATCCTGCGTCCCGGCGGGTACACGGTGAAGACGCCCATCGGCCGGCGCATGTTCTTCCGCGTGCATCTGTCGTGGGGTCAGCGCATGTCGTTCGGCTGGCAGGCGCCGAAGAACGGCACGACGTACAACCCGTCGCAGGATCTCAACCTGTCGATGCAGATGTTCAACCCCTCCCTCGTCTCCGCGACGCTGTCGGGCGCCGGGACGTCGTCGGGTTACCTGTTCGAGTCGTCGTCGGATTCGGGCTCGAAGGATCTCGGCGTCTACACCGCGCCGATCGACTACGGCAACGCGAACGTCGACTCGAGCGGCTCGGACGCACTGCAGTGGCACAGCGACCCGGGCTGGTACTACGTGGTGCTCGACGTGACGCCGTCGTCGTCGACGCCGAAGCCGAAGCTGCAGGATTCCTCGGAGTTCGACAGTGTCCTGTCCGTGCGCGTCACGGGGACGCCGAACGCGGGCCCGTCGATGGCGGTGCAGCAGCCCGAGCCGGGAAACGTCAGCGGCGTCGGCAAGTCGTCGGCCAACCCGCTGCTGTGGGGCGGCGCTCTCGTCCTCGGCATCGGCGCGGTCGTCGGGCTCGGGTACGTGCTGCGACGCCGCGAGAATCACTGACATTCGCCAGGCGCCGTCAGACACGCTCGCTCTGGCCGCGTGAGGCTGCAGGTCAGCGCCTCGCCGGCGTCAGCCCTGCCAGGAGTACGAGCCGTCCTTCTCGGTGCAGGTGAGGGTCTTGCCGCTCGTCGTCTGGGCGGTCGTGCCGGCGTCGGCGTAGGCGCAGACGCCGCCGGTGTTGGCGAGCTGCGGGTCGTACGCGCCGTCGCCCGCGCCCCACGGCTGCCAGAGCGCGAACGCTGCCGCGATGGCCGCCGCCAGAGCGGCCGGAGCCGCGATCCACGCCTTGACGGTGGGGCGACGGCGCACCGCTGCGCCGTCGATGACCGTGGCGGGCGCCGCGGAGGAGTCCGTGAAGCCGTCGAGGGCGCGGGCGGCCGCACCTGCCTCGAGGCGGACGAACTCCCCTGACGTCGTCATCTCGGGCAGGCGGTCGGGGATCGGGCGGGCCGCCCATTCCTGCCAGGCGTTCTCCGGGAGCATGAGCCAGCTAAGGGCGTCGCGCGCGTTGGCGGGCCGCCGGTCGGCGACGGGATCGGCGAGGGCGACGAGTAGGTTCCACAGCGAGTCGGGGATACCCTCGGGGCGCGGGGGCACGTCGTCCTTGCGGACACGGATGCTCGCTCCGGGTTTGATGTCGGTCAGCATGTGCAGGCCCATCATTCCGGCGGAGTACAGATCCTGACGGGGGTCGGGATCGTCGCCCTTGGCCTGCTCAGGCGACATGTAGCCCGGTGTGCCGAGAACCATCTCGTTGCTCGTCAGGCGGGGCGCGTCGACGCTGACGGCGATGCCGAAGTCGGTGATCCACGCGGAGGGGCGGCCCATGCCGGTCGCTTCGAGCAGGATGTTAGCGGGTTTGATGTCGCGGTGCACGATGCCGGCGCTGTGGCAGGCGTCGAGTCCGTCGAGGATCTGGCGCATGAGTTCGGCGACCAGCGGGTAGGGCAGGGCGCCGTTCTCTTTGACGAGTTCGCTGAGCGAGCCACCGTCGATGAGGGGCATCGTGAAGATGACGCGGCCATCCTCGCCGGCCCAGCCGAGAGGGGTGACGACGTGGTTGTGCTCGATGCGCATGCCCTGCTCGCGCATGAAGCGCAGGAGCGAGCCGGCGTCGGACTGGCGCAGCAGTTTCGCTGCGACGAGACGGCGCGACTTGTGGTCGTGGACGCGCCACACGGACCCCATGCCGCCCTCACCGATCTGGTCGATGAGTTCGTAGCGTCCAGCGAACATCTCACCCATGGGTTCGTCTGCCTCCCCGCAGCCTGCTCGAATGTGGTCTCAGCTTACGTGACCACGACCAGGAACGAACCCGTGTCGCACCGAGACAGGCCCCCAGGGCCTGGCCGGAAGATGCGGCAGAAAACATTTGATCGATGATGTGACGAAGCCCCACGCGAGCTTGCTCGCGCGGGGCTTCGTCACATCATCGATCAATTCAGGTCGTTCGGGTGAGAGCCGATGCGGCCGTCCTTGTCGTCGAGGTCGCTGATGGCGTGGAGGTCGTCTTCGGTGAGTTCGAAGTCGAGGACGTCGAAGTTCTCGGCGATGCGGGCGGGCGTCACGGACTTGGGGATGACGACGTTGCCGATCTGCAGGTGCCAGCGGATGATGACCTGCGCGACGGTCTTGCCGACGCGTTCGGCGATTCCTTCGAGCACGGGGTTGGTGAGGATGTCGCCGCCCTGGCCGAGGGGGCTCCAGGCTTCGACGACGATGCCGTTGTCGGCGCAGAAGTCACGGACGGCCTTCTGCTGGAACTTGGGGTGCAGTTCGACCTGGTTGATGGCGGGGAACTCGCCGGTCTCGTCCTTGAGGCGCTGCAGGTGCTCGGGTTCGAAGTTGCAGACGCCGACGGCGCGGATCTTGCCGGCGTCGCGCAGTTCGAGCATCGCCTTGAAGGTGTCGACGTAGGTGTCCTTCTCGGGCGTGGGCCAGTGGATGAGGTAGAGGTCGAGCGGCAGGATCGATTCGCCGCCGAGGCGTTCGATGGAGGCGTCGAAGGCCTTCTTCGTCGAGTCGGCCCCCTGGTCGTCGTTCCAGACCTTCGTCGTGAGGAAGATGTCGCTGCGCGGCACGTCGGAGGCGGCGATGCCCTGCCCGACGCCTTCTTCGTTGTCGTAGATGCGGGCGGTGTCGATGCTGCGGTAGCCGACCTTCAGGGCTTCCTGCACGGCGGCGGATGCGCCGTCGTTCTCGACCTGCCAGACACCGAAGCCCAACTGCGGCATCTCGATGCTCGCCGAGCCGGCCTGGAGGGTCACGGTGGGGACGTTCGTGTTCTCAGCCATGTCAGCGGCAACCACGCCGCGCGCTCTCGTATTCCGGCGTTGAGCGCTCGGATGACGTCGATCCCGGCGCCTGAGGAACCTACCGCCGGGTATTCTCGCCGGTCACCCCCCGCGGCGATAAGGTCACGGACATGAGTTCTGTCACCAAGGTCCTGATCGCCAACCGTGGCGAGATCGCAGTCCGTATTGCGCGCGCGGCGAAGGACGACGGCATCGCCTCCGTGGCCGTCTACGCCGAACCCGACCGTGACGCTCTGCACGTGCGCGTCGCCGATGAGGCCTACTCCCTCGGCGGCTCGACGCCCGGCGATTCCTATCTCGTCGTCGACAAGATCCTCGACGTCGCGAAGCGTTCCGGCGCTGACGCCGTCCACCCCGGGTACGGTTTCCTCGCGGAGAACGCCGAGTTCGCGCAGTCCGTCCTCGATGCGGGCCTGACGTGGATCGGGCCGTCGCCCGCCGCCATCGACTCGCTCGGCGACAAGGTCAAGGCGCGTCACATCGCGACGAAGGCTGGCGCTCCCCTCGTGCCCGGTACGAAGGATCCGGTCGACGACGCGGACGAGGTCGTCGCGTTCGCGAAGGAGCACGGCCTGCCCGTGGCCATCAAGGCCGCCTACGGCGGTGGCGGACGCGGCCTCAAGGTCGCGCGAACGATCGAGGAGATCCCGTCGCTGTACGAGTCGGCTGTGCGCGAGGCCGTCACGGCGTTCGGGCGCGGCGAGTGCTTCGTCGAGCGCTTCCTCGACAGCCCGCGCCACGTCGAGACGCAGTGCCTCGCCGACAACCACGGCAACGTCGTCGTCGTCTCGACGCGTGACTGCTCGCTGCAGCGCCGCAACCAGAAGCTCGTGGAGGAGGCACCGGCGCCGTTCGTCAGTGACGAGCAGCACGCCGAGCTGCTGCGGGCGTCCAAGGCGATCCTGCGCGAGGCGGGTTACTCGGGTGCGGGCACCTGCGAGTACCTCATCGGCACCGACGGCGTCATCAGCTTCCTCGAGGTCAACACGCGCCTGCAGGTCGAGCACCCCGTCTCCGAGGAGGTGACGGGTATCGACCTCGTGCGCGAGCAGTTCCGCATCGCCCGCGGCGAGGAGCTCGGTTATGACGACCCGACGCCGCACGCACACTCGATCGAGTTCCGCCTCAACGGCGAGGACGCAGGCCGAAACTTCCTGCCGGCGCCGGGCACCGTCGAGAAGTTCGAGGCGCCGAGCGGGCCGGGTGTGCGCGTCGATTCGGGTGTCGTCTCCGGCGACGTCATCGGTGGCGCGTTCGACTCGATGCTCGCGAAGATCATCGTGACGGGCCGCACCCGCAAGGAAGCGCTCGAGCGCTCGCGCCGCGCGCTGGACGAGACCGTCATCGAGGGCATGCCGACGGTGCTGCCGTTCCACCGCGTCGTCGTCGAGGATCCGGCGTTCGCGCCCGAGTTCACCGACGCCCCCGACGCGCCGTTCAGCGTGCACACGCGCTGGATCGAGACGGAGTTCGACAACCAGATCTCGCCGTACGATGGCACGCCCGAGGCCGCGGCCGAGCAGGCTGCCCGTCAGAGCGTCGTCGTCGAGGTCGGCGGCAAGCGCCTCGAGGTGTCGCTACCGGGCGCCCTCGCCGTGAGTTCCGGAGCGGGCAAGGGCTCCTCGGCCGGCCCGCGTCGCGCCGCACGCAAGGGCGGTGGCGGCGCCGCGGCGAGCGGTGACTCGCTCACCGCGCCGATGCAGGGCACCGTCGTCAAGGTGGCCATAGAGGACGGCACCACGGTCGAAGCCGGCGACACGATCGTCGTCATCGAGGCGATGAAGATGGAGCAGCCGATCACCGCGCACAAGGCGGGCGTCGTCAGCGGCCTCGCCGCGACCGTCGGCGAGACGGTGACGGCCGGCACGGTCCTCGCGCAGATCAAGGACGTCGACGCCTGACGGCTCCGACGTTCGAACGCCCCGGCACGCCGAGCGTGCCGGGGCGCCTGCGTCTCACGGGTTCCTACGTCTCACGATGGACGCGAAACGCTGGTTGGCTCGATGCCCCGTAGCTCAGTGCGCCCGTAGCTCAGTGCGTGGGGCGCGCGTCCTCTGGCGACGCGGTGCCGAGCAGCACCATGCGCAGCGTCTTGTCGATGTACGGGCCGCGACGCTCCGCAGGCTGCGCGAGCGCCGACAGGACGATGCCCTCGATGCTCGCGACGGCCGTCTCGGCGCGCAGACGCGAATCGGAGCGCGCGCCGGTCTCCGAGGTGCGGCACACGATCGTCTCGACGATGCTGACGAGCTCGCTGCGCCACTCCCCCACGGCCGGCGCGAGCTCGGGCGTGCGCAGCGACTCGAGGGACAGTTCGAGGATCGCGACCATCAACGCGCCGTCGTCCTGCGTCACCCAGCGTTCGAGCAGGGCCGTCGCGAACGGTGCGGTGGCGAGCGGGTCGTCGGTGCCGGACGGGATCTGCTCGCCCAGCGCGCGGACCTGCACGGCCACGCGGGAGCCGACGTGCGTCGTCAGGCCGGCGAGCAGCGCGGCGCGCGTGCGGAAGCTGACCGAGCACGTGCCCTCGGGAAAACCCGCCTGACGATCGACCGCCCGGTGCGTCAGCCCACGCAGCCCACTCGTCGCGAGGACGCTCGTCGCTGCGTCGAGCAGCGCCGCCCGGCGTGGGTTCTCGCAGGCGGCATCGCTGGGCGCGCTCGTCCTCGTCATCGCGTGCGGCGAGGGATCAGAAGACGTCGCTGCTGTGCAGACGACGTGCGGCCTCGGCGATCGAACCCGTCATCGACGGGTACACCGAGAACGTGTTGGCGACCTGGTCGACCGTCAGGCGGTTCGCGACGGCCATGCCGATCGGGTAGATCAGCTCCGAGGCCTGCGGCGCGACGACGACGCCGCCGATGATCGTGTTCGATCCCGGGCGGGCGAACAGCTTGACGAAGCCGTCGGTGATGTTGCGCATCTTGGCGCGCGGGTTCGTCGAAAGCGGCAGCGTGACGACGCGCGCCTCGATCTTGCCCTCCTCGACGTCGGCCTGGCTGTAGCCGACCGTCGCGATCTCGGGGTCGGTGAAGATGTTGGCCGTGACGCCGCGCAGGTTGAGCGGCTGCACCGCGTCGCCGAGGGCATGGTGCATGGCGACGCGCCCCTGCATCGCTGCGACGGACGCGAGCGGGTAGACGCCCGTGCAGTCGCCGGCGGCATAGATGCCCTGCGCGCTCGTGCGCGAGACGCGGTCGGTGACGATGTGGCCCGAGTCGGTGAGGTCGACGCCCGCGGCCTCGAGGCCGATGCCCTTCGTCTGCGGGATCGAACCCACGGCGAGGATCGCGTGCGTGCCTTCGACCTTGCGTCCGTCCTCGAGCGTCACGACGACGGTGTCGCCTTCACGCGTTGCGGCCATGGCGCGGCTGCGGTTGAGGACCGTCATGCCGCGGCGGCGGAAGACGTTCTCGATGACCGTGGCCGCGTCGGCGTCCTGGCCGGGCAGCACGCGGTCACGCGAGCTGACGAGCGTGACGTCGGCGCCGAGGCCGAGGTAGGCGTGCGCGAGTTCGGCACCGGTGACACCAGAACCGACGACGATGAGCTTCTCGGGGACCTCGGTGAGGTTGTAGATGTCCTTCCACGTCAGGATGCGCTCGCCGTCGGGCTTCGCGGTGTCCATGACGCGCGGGGTCGTGCCCATCGCGAGGAGGATGACGTCGGCGCGGATGTCCTCGGTCTCGCCGTTCGTGAGCTCGGCCTCGACCCACCCGTGGCCCTTGACGCGGCCGGTGCCGCGCCGGATGCGCACGCCGACACTCTCGAGCTGAGCCTGGATGTCGACGGACTGCGCCTTCGCCAGGCGCAGGATGCGCTCGTTGACCTGGCCCAGGTTGGCGTGCGCGTGCTGGTTCTCCTCGTTGCCCTCGAAGCCGACGCCGAGGCGGCCGGCCGCCTCGAAGCGCGAGAGGAAGTCGGAGGTGGCGATCAGGGTCTTGGAGGGGACGCAGTCGGTGAGCACCGCGGCACCACCGAGGCCGTCACGGTCGATGACCGTGACCTGCGCACCGAGCTGGGCGGCGACGAGCGCGGATTCATAACCGCCCGGGCCACCACCGATGACGACGACAGACTTCTTCCGTGAGCTCACCCCCCTATCCAATCACTTGACGTCAAGAGACTTCGAATCGCGGGCACGTCATGCATGTGGCGCGAGCAGGGCACGGCGGTAGGTGCGCCTGCAGGTGCGTCGGCGGGCGCATCGGCAACAGGGACGTTCGCGAGGTCCGCACCGGTTGTCGGCCTCGCCACGTACCCTGAAGGGGTGACTCAGCAGACCACTTCGCCCCTGTCCGATCCGAGCGTCGATCCCTTCGAGATCGCGCGTGACGCCGCGCGCGTCATCGCCGAACGCACGGGCGTCGAGAAGCACGACGTGGCGCTCGTCCTCGGCTCCGGCTGGGGCCAGACCGCCGACCTCATCGGCGAGGTCAAGGCGACGATCGACAACACCGACGTGCCCGGGTTCGGCGCGGCGGCCGTCGCTGGTCACAGCGGGCAGATGCGCTCGATCGAGATCGAGGGCAGTGGCAAGCGCGCCCTCGTCTACGGCACGCGCACGCACTTCTACGAGGGCAAGGGGGTGCGCGCCGTCGTCCACGGCGTGCGTACCGCCGCGGCGGCCGGGTGCGACACCGTGGTGCTGACGAACGGGTGCGGCGGCCTGCGCCCGGAGTGGGGCCCGGGCACGCCCGTGCTCATGAGCGATCACATCAACCTGACGGCCACCTCGCCGCTCGAGGGCGCGACGTTCGTCGACCTCACCGACCTGTACTCACCGCGCCTGCGCGACGTGGCGCGTTCGATCGACTCCTCGCTCGACGAGGGCGTCTACGCGCAGTTCACCGGGCCGCACTACGAGACGCCCGCCGAGGTGCGCATGGCGAAGACGCTCGGCGCCGACCTCGTCGGCATGTCGACGGCCCTCGAGGCCATCGCGGCGCGTCACGCGGGCCTCGAGGTGCTCGGCATCTCCCTCGTCACGAACCCGGCGGCGGGTATCAGCCCCACTCCGCTCGACCACGCCGAGGTCATCGAAGCCGGGCGGGCAGCGGCCGAGCGGTGTGGGCAGTTGCTGTCGGGCATCGTCCGGGCGCTGTGACGGCGCCGACCACCGAATCGATCACCGACGCGAGCGAGGAACGACGATGACGACCGACACGGCCCACCTGCTCGACCAGGCACGTGCCTGGATCGCCGACGACCCCGACGAGGTGACACGCGCAGAACTCGAATCCGTCGTGGCGGCAGCCGAATCCGGCGACGCTGCGGCGCTCGATGATCTGGCCGATCGATTCCGCGGACTGCTCGCCTTCGGTACCGCGGGCCTGCGCGGCGCGCTCGGAGCCGGGCCCAACCGCATGAACCGCGTCGTCGTCCTTCGTGCTGCGGCAGGGCTCACGCGCTACCTGCAGACCTCGCTCGGCAAGCGGGACGTCACGGTCGTCATCGGGTACGACGCGCGCACGAACAGTGACGTGTTCGCCGCCGACACCGCGGCCGTCGTCACCGCTGCGGGTGGGCGGGCGCTCGTCCTGCCGCGTCCGCTGGCGACGCCGGTGCTCGCGTTCGCGATCCGGTACGTCGGGGCTGATGCGGGCGTCATGGTGACGGCGAGCCACAACCCGCCGCAGGACAACGGCTACAAGGTCTACCTCGGCGACGGCAGCCAGATCGTCCCGCCCGCCGACGCCGAAATAGCCGCGGCGATCGACACGTTCCCGTCCGCGGCGTCGATCGAGCGCGCCGAGGACGGCTGGGAGACCCTCGGCGACGACCTCGAGGCCGATTACCGCGACGCGTGTGTCGCCTCGATCACCCCGGGCGGACCGAGCGACGTCGCCGTCGTCCACACGGCGCTGCATGGCGTCGGGTCGACGACGCTGCTCGCGGCGTTCGAGCAGGCCGGTTTCGCGCGCCCGACGCCCGTCGCGTCGCAGGAACAGCCCGACCCGCGCTTCCCCACCGTCAGCTTCCCGAATCCAGAAGAGCCCGGCGCGATCGACGCGGCGCTCGACCTCGCGCGCGAGGTGCGGCCCGACATCGTCATCGCCTCCGACCCGGACGCCGACCGCTGCGCCGTCGCCGCGCCCGACCCGAGGTGCGCGTCGGCTGAGGACCCCCAGGGGTGGCGCATGCTGCGCGGTGACGAGGTGGGGGTGCTGCTCGGGCAGCGTGCACTCGACCTCGCTGCGACCGGCGCGCTGCACGGCGTCGACGGGGGCGCGCCCGTGCTCGCCAACAGCATCGTCAGCTCGCGCCAGCTCGGCGCGATGGCGGCCGATGCGGGCGTCGCGCACGTCGAGACGCTGACCGGGTTCAAGTGGATCGCCCGGGTGCCCGACATTGCCTACGGCTACGAGGAGGCGCTCGGGTACTGCACCGCGCCGTCCGTCGCGCGCGACAAGGACGGCATCTCCGCGGGCCTCGCCGTCGCGGAACTGGCGGCCGGGTTGAAGGCCGAGGGCCGCACCCTCGTCGACCTGCTCGACGACCTCGCCCGCCGCCACGGCGTGTACGCGAGCGACTCGTTCAGCATCCGCGTCGCCGAGCTGGCGCAGATCCCCGCCATCATGGCGGCCCTGCGCGAACGACCTGCGACGCAGATCGGAGACGTCGTCGTCGCGCAGTTCCACGACCTCGCCCTCGGTGACGGCGGCCTGCCGCCGACCGACGGCCTGCGCTACCTGCTCGCCGACGGCACCCGCGTCATCGTGCGCCCGAGCGGAACCGAGCCGAAGGTCAAGGTCTACCTCGAGGCGATCGTGCCCGTGGACGACCTGGCGCCCGGCGTGGACGACGCCCTGGCCGCGGCGCGTGCGGAGGCGGCCCGCCGTCTCGCCGCGACGCGGCGTGCGATGGAGGAGCTCACCGCACTGTGACGTCTCACGAGAGCGCCGCCGAAGGGGCCCTTCCGACGAGCGACGTTGCCCCCGAGAAGGTTTCGACGACTCACCCGCCGGCTCCGGCTGACGCAGACGGGCCTGTCGTGGGCGCGCGGGGAGCGCTCGCCCGCGTCATCGTCGTGTCGGGGCCGTCGGGCAGCGGCAAGTCGCGGCTGGCTCGCCAGTTGTGCGCGAGCCACGGGTGGCCGTTCGTCAATCTCGACGACTTCTACCGCGATCACGACGCGCCCGATCTGCCGCGGTTCGCCTCGGGCGAGATCGACTGGGACAACGCCGGCACGTGGAACGTCGAGGCCGCTGCGCAGTCGCTGGAGCGGTTGTGCCGCACCGGTGCCACCGACGTGCCGCAGTACTCGATCTCGCAGAGTCGTGCGACGGGCACGCACTCCGTCACGCTCGACGGAGCCCGGTTCGTCGTCGCCGAGGGCATCTTCGCGCCCGACGTCATCGCCCCGCTCGCCGAGCGCGGTGTGCTCGGCGAGGCGTGGTGCCTGCGTCGCAACCGGACGGTGACTGCGGCCCGGCGGTTCATCCGCGACGTGGCCGAGCGCCGCAAGCCCCCGCTCGTCCTCGTGCGGCGTGGGGCGCGGCTGTGGCGGGACGAACCCGAACTCGTCAGAGCGCACCTGGCGCGCGGCGCCCAACCCGTCACGTTCTCCGAGGCCGTGCGCCGCGCTGCGGCGCTGCAGTCGTCAGCGATCTGACGGGCGCACCTGGGCGG
This sequence comes from Dermacoccus sp. CCH2-D9, assembly GCF_001556795.1. Lineage (NCBI taxonomy): Bacteria > Bacillati > Actinomycetota > Actinomycetes > Micrococcales > Dermacoccaceae > Dermacoccus > Dermacoccus sp. CCH2-D9. The sequence goes on along the minus strand of NZ_LSJT01000053.1, from coordinate 8,885 downwards.
CGCTCAGGGTGCACGTGCTCGGCCACCGAACGCAGCAGCGTGGGTCACCGACCAGGTCAGGCACGTCAGGCGCGGGCCGCGGCGAACCCGGGTTTGATGACGTCCATGATGATCGCGAGGCGCTCGTCGAACGGGATGAACGCCGACTTCATCGCGTTGACGGTGACCTTCTCGAGGTCGTCGAGACCCCAGCCTGCCTCGCTGACGAGCCCGGTCATCTCCTTCGTCATCGACGTGTCGCTCATGAGGCGGTTGTCGGTGCTGAGCGCGACGCGGAAACCGAGTGCCAGCAGGAACGAGATGGGGTGGCTGCGCAGCGACAACGCCGCACCCGTCTGCAGGTTCGAGATCGGGCACACCTCGAGCGCGATGCGCCGATCGCGGACGAAGGCGGCGAGGCGCCCGAGGCGGACGTCGGCCTCCCCCGCCCGAACACGCTCAGGCAGCGCGGCGCGAGCCGGCTCGTCGAGTTCGGGGTAGGCGACGCCGTCGATCGTGATGTCGTCGGTGATGCGCACGCCGTGCCCGAGCCGTTCGGCGCCGCAGTACTGGATGGCCTCCCAGATGCTCGGCAGCCCGAATGCTTCACCGGCGTGGATCGTGAAGTGCGCGTTCTCGCGGCGCAGGTACTCGAACGCGTCGAGGTGGCGTGTGGGAGGGAAACCGGCCTCGGCGCCGGCGATGTCGAAACCGGCGACGCCCTGGTCGCGGTAGGCGACAGCGAGTTCGGCGATCTCGACGCTCTTCGCGGCGTGGCGCATCGCCGTCAGCAGGGCGCGCATGACGATGGGCCTGCCCTGCTCGGCGGCGCGTTCGGCACCGCGTCGGAAGCCTTCGAGCACAGCGTCGACGACCTCGGTGAGGGCCAGACCCTTCTCGATGTGCAGCTCCGGCGCGAAGCGGACCTCGGCGTAGACGACGCCGTCCGCCGCGTGATCCTCGGCGCACTCGGCGGCGACGCGGACGATGGCGTCGCGGGTCTGCATGACGCCGACGGTGTGCTCGAACGTCTCGAGGTAACGCACGAGCGAACCCGAGTCGGCGCTGTCACGGAACCAGCGCGCGAGTGTCTCGGCGTCGTCGGCCGGCAGCGCGTCGTAGCCGGTCTTGCGCGCGAGTTCGAGGACGGTCGCCGGACGAACCCCACCGTCGAGGTGATCGTGCAGCACGACCTTCGGCAGCGCCGCGACGACGTCCTGTGTGAGTGCCCGCGCCGCCGTTTCGTCCAAGCTGTGTGTCGTCGCAGAGGTGTCAGTCATGGCCCAAGTGTAGGGCTCACCTGCCCCGTCCCCATCTGCGATTCTTGTCCACATTCGCGATTTTCGTCCACCTCTGCGAACGGCGTCCACCTTCGCGATTTCCGTCCCCATTCGCACATCTCGTCCCCATCTTCGGTTTTCGGTCACTCTCGCAAGAGTGACTGAAAATCGGAGATGGGGACGAGATTCGCAAGGGTGGGCAGGAATCGCCGAAGGGGACGGGAATCGCGAATGTGGACGAAAATCGCAGGTGGGGCAGGGTCAGGCGATGCGGTCGATGACGATGTCACGCGGCGTGGATGACCCGGCGTCGGCGCTGACGTCGTAGCTGCCGTCGAGGGCGGCCGCGGCGCGCTCGAAACGCTCCGGCGTGTCGGTGTGCAGCGTCATGAGCGGCGTGCCGGCGCTGACGGTCTCGCCGGGCTTGGCGTGCAGTTCGATGCCCGCGCCGGCCTGCACCGGGTCCTCCTTGCGCGCACGGCCCGCGCCGAGTCGCCACGCCGAGACGCCGACGGCGAGTGCGTCGAGGCGCGTCAGCACGCCGTCGCTCGGCGCGGTGATGACGTGCGACTCCTTCGCCACGGGCAGTTCGGCGTCGGGGTCGCCGCCCTGCGCGGCGACCATGCGGCGCCACGCGTCCATCGCACGCCCGTCGCTCAGCGCTGCGCGTACGGCCGATTCGTCCTGGGGCCGACCGGCGCCGGCGAGCATCTCGACGGCGAGTGCCACCGTGAGGTCGACGACGTCCTTCGGGCCGCCCCCGGCGAGCACCTCGACCGATTCGCGCACCTCGAGAGCGTTGCCGGCCGTCAGCCCGAGCGGCGTCGACATGTCGGTCAGCAGCGCGACCGTGTCGACGCCGGCGTCGTTGCCGAGGTCGACCATCGTGCGCGCCAGTTCGCGGGCGTCGTCCTGCGTCTTCATGAACGCACCCGAGCCGACCTTGACGTCGAGCACGAGCGCGCCCGTGCCCTCGGCGATCTTCTTGCTCATGATCGAGCTGGCGATGAGCGGGATGGCCTCGACGGTGCCCGTCACGTCACGCAGCGCGTACAGCTTCTTGTCGGCGGGTGCCAGCCCGTCACCGGCGGCGCAGATGACGGCGCCGACCTCGTCGAGCTGACGCATCATCTCGGCGTTCGTCAGCCCTGCACGCCACCCGGCGATGGCCTCCATCTTGTCGAGCGTGCCGCCGGTGTGACCGAGCCCGCGGCCCGACAGCTGCGGCACGGCGACGTCGAACACCGCGACGAGCGGCGCGAGCGGCAGCGTGATCTTGTCGCCCACTCCCCCGGTCGAGTGCTTGTCGGCCGTGGGCACGCGCAGGGACGAGAAGTCCATCCGCTCACCGCTCGCGATCATCGCTGCGGTCCAGCGTGCGATCTCGTCCCGCGTCATGCCGTTGAGCAGGATCGCCATCGCCATCGCCGACATCTGCTCGTCCGCGACGGCGCCGCGTGTGTAGGCGTCGATGATCCAGTCGATCTCGTCGCGGCTCAACGTGCCGCGGTCGCGCTTCGTGCGGATGAGGTCGACGGCGTCGAACGCCTCGTGGGTGGAGGCAGCGGAGGTCATGATTCGCCTTTCAGCTGGGCGGCGGAGGTGGCGACGGCGTCGAGGTTGGTGACGCCGAACGCGTGCGGAAGGAGCTCGACGAACGGCAGCGGGTCGCGCCCGTCCATGTCGATGAGCAGGCCAGGTGAATCGACGGACGGCGCGACGGCGTGCTCGGCCAGCAACTGACGGCAGCGTCCACACGGCGTGATCGGGGTGCCGTTGCCGTCGACGCACGACAGCGCGACGAGCCGCTCGCGCGCCGCAGTCGCATCGACGACCGGGCCCGCCCCGCCGTCAGACAGGCCGGCGTCGGAACAGTCTGCGCCGGCCATCGCGTTGTCAGCCACACCAGCGTTCACACCCCCGCCGAGACCGTCTCGGTCAGACGTGTTCAACAGTGACGACACAAGCCCGCACTCGGCGCACAGCGCGACGCCATAGGCGGCGTTCTCGACGTTGCAGCCGGTGAGCACGCGACCCGAGGTCGTGAGCGCGGCGACGCCGACCGGGAACCGGCTGTAGGGCACGTAGGCGCGCCGCGACGCGGCGATGGCCTCGGAGCGCAGGTGCGCCCAGTCGGGTGTCTGCGCAGCCGAGGCCGTCACGCGTGAGTGCTCGCTCACCCGGCTTCACCCTTGCGGTAGACGTCACCGCCGGCCGCCGGCATGCGAAGGTGCTGGCTGGCGAACGCCATGACGAGCAGGGTCACGACGTATGGCGCCGTGCTCGTGAGGTTCGGGTCGATCGTGTTCGAACCGAAGTACCAGCTCAGCACGAGCACCGCCGTCACCGCCAGGATCACCGCCGGCAGCACGCGACGACGCACCGCCATCCAGATCGCGCCGACGATGACGCCCGCGCCGACGAGCAGCAGCAGCGCATGCACCTGGTCGCCGCCGCGCAGCTGCAGCGCCTGCGTGTAGCCGAACAGCAGCGCGCCGAGGGCGGTGCCGAGCGGCATCCAGTTGCCGAAGATCATCGCGGCGAGACCGATGTACCCGCGCCCGCCGGTCTGGCCCTGCTGGAAGCCGTCGGAGGCGACCATCGCGAGGAAGCCGCCGCCGAGGCCGGCGAGGGCGCCGGAGACGAGCACCGCGATCGTCTTGTAGAGGTAGACGTTGACGCCGAGCGTCTCGGCGGCCTGCGGCGCCTCACCGCAGCTGCGCAGACGCAGACCGAACGGCGTGCGCCACAGCACGTACGCTGTCGCCGCGATGAGCAGGACGGTGATGAGCGTCAGCCACGACACGTTCGTCAACAGACCGCCGAGGATGCCGGCGAGGTCGGAGACGAGGAACCAGTGCTTGCCCTCGAGATCCGACAGCGCTGACGAACCGGGCACGGTGAACGTGCCGATGTCCGGCAGGCTGGGGCTCTGCGTCGCACCGCCGCCGGGCAGGCTCGAGAAGAAGCGTTCGGCGAGGAACTTCGTCAGGCCCGCGCCGAGCAGGTTGATCGCGACACCGGAGACGATCTGGTCGACGCCGAAGAACACCGTCGCGATGGCGTGCAGCACGCCGAACAGCATGCCGCCGGCGATCGCTGCGATGACGCCCGCCCACGCGCCCCAGTGGTAGGCCGCGTATGCCGCCGACCAGGAGCCCATGATCATCATGCCCTCGAGCCCGATGTTGACGACGCCCGCGCGCTCTGACCACAGACCACCGAGGCCCGCCAGCGCGAGCGGGACGGCGGCGACGACGGCCGCGGAGATCGCGTTGGCCGAGTCGATGTCGTTGACGCCCGTCGCGACACGCAGTACGGACAGCGCGACGAGGATGCCGAGCAGGCCGAGCGGCAGCAGGGCCTTGCGACCGAGACGGTGGGTGATCCCTGCCGCGGGTCGGGTTGCGACGGTGCTCATGCGCTCGCTCCTGCGGTGTTTCCGGCGGCCAGTTCCGCGGCGACGTGGCGCTGTTCGATGCTCTTGTCCCAGCGGCGCACGAGTTCGTACGCGATGACGACGGCGAGCACCATGACGCCCTGGATGATGTTGACGAGGGAGGCGTTGACGCCGGCGTTGATCTGCAACGCGTCGGACTGGCCGTTGAGGTAGGCCCACAGCAGCGCACCGAACGCGATGCCGATCGGGTTGTTGCGTCCGATGAGTGCGACGGCGATGCCCGCGAAGCCGAGACCGCTCTGGCTGTTGGAGCCATAGTTGTAGTCCTGGCCGAACAGCTGCGGCATGCCGACGAGACCGGCGACGGCGCCGGACATCAGCATCGCGGAGATCGTCATGCGCTTGACGTTGACACCGCTCGCGACGGCCGCGGATTCCGACGTGCCCGTCGCGCGCAGGTCGAAGCCGAAGCGCGTGCGGTTGATGACGAACCAGTAGACCAGGCCGACGATGACGGCGAGGATGCCGAGGCCGTAGATCGGCCCACCGGACAGGTTCGCGAGCGCCGGCACGTGCGAGCTGTCGGGGATGCTCTTCGTCACCGTGGCGTTCGATCCGGGCGTGCGATCGGCGACCTTGTTGAGCAGCCACGCGACAACACCCGTCGCGATCGAGTTGAGCATGATCGAGCTGATGACCTCGGACACGCCGCGCGTCACCTTGAGCACGGCGATGATCCCGGCCCAGACCGCGCCGACGAGCATCGCGAGCAGCAGCGCGAAGATGACGTTGAGGAAGCCCGGGAGCCAGCCCTGCGCCGCGAAGAGCGCGGCGGCGAACGCGGCGACGCGGTACTGGCCGTCGACGCCGATGTTGAACAGGTTCATCCGGAAGCCGATGGCGACGGCGACGCCCGACAGGTACAGCACGGCGGTGTCGTTGATGATCGCCTCGGTGACGCCCGGCATCGGCGAGGACAGGAACACCTGCCACACCGGCCCGACGGAGTTTCCGAGCGCGAGCAGGACGATCGACGTCAGCACCACGGCGATGGCGATGGCGAGCAGCGGCGCGGCGAGCGCGACGCCGACGCGGCGGAGGGTGGAGTTCATCGGACGGTGTCCTCGCTCGTGCCGGCGGCGGTGGCGCCGGTCGTGTTCTCGGTCTTCGAGGTCGTGGGAATGCGTGCGCTCGAGTCGCTCGCGTCCGAACCGGCACCCGTCATCGCGGCGCCGAGCTGTTCGGCGGTCACGTGATGGGGGTCGAACTCGCCCGACAGCCGCCCTCGCAGGATGACGCGGATCGTGTCGGACAGGCCGATCAGTTCGTCGAGGTCGGCGGAGATGAGCAGCACGGCAAGACCTTCGCGGCGTGCGTCCTTGATGTGATCCCAGATCGCGGCCTGCGCGCCGACGTCGACACCGCGCGTCGGGTGCGCGGCGACGAGGACGCGCGGTGCGTGCGACATCTCGCGCCCGAAGATGAGCTTCTGCTGGTTGCCGCCCGACAGCGACCCGGCGGTCACGTCGATGCTCGGCGTGCGCACGTCGTACTCGCTGACGATGCGCTGCGTGTCCTCCTTCGCCGCGCCGGGCGTGAGGCGCCAGCCCTTGCTCGCGGGGGCCTGTCGCTGGTGGCCGAGCATGCGGTTCTCCCACAGCGGCGAACCGAGCAGCAGCGCGTGACGGTGACGGTCCTCGGGGATGTAGCCGACGCCGCTGTCGCGGATCTGCTTCGTCGGCCAGGTCGTGACGTCGTCGTCGCCGATGACGACGTGGCCGCTGTCGGCGCGGCGCATGCCGAGGATCGTCTCGACGAGTTCGGCCTGGCCGTTGCCCTCGACACCGGCGATGCCGACGACCTCGCCGGCGCGGATGACGAGGTCGATGTTCGACAGCAGCGCCGGGCCGCCGGCGCGGTCGGCGAGCGTCAGCCCGTCGAGGCGCATGACGACGCGGTCGGTGACGGTCGATTCCTGCGTCTCGGGGGTGGGCAGCTGCGAGCCGACCATGAGTTCGGCGAGCTGCTTGCTCGTCACCGACGCGCTCTTGACGCGGTCGATCGTCGTGCCGCGGCGGATGACGGTGATGTCGTCGGCGACGCCGCGCACCTCGTCGAGCTTGTGCGAGATGAACAGCACCGTGAGGCCTTCGGCCTTCATCTCGGCGAGGTTCGCGAACAGTTCGTCGACCTCCTGCGGCACGAGCACGGCCGTCGGCTCGTCGAGGATGAGGATCTTCGCCCCGCGGTAGAGCACCTTGAGGATCTCGACGCGCTGACGGGCGCCGACGCCGAGGTCGGCGACGAGCACGTCGGGGTGGACGCCGAGCCCGTAGGCCTGCGAGATGCGCGTGATCTCCGCGCGTGCCTTCGCCCCGATACCGTGCAGCTTCTCGGCGCCGAGGACGACGTTCTCGAGGACGGTGAGGTTGTCCGCGAGCATGAAGTGCTGGAACACCATGCCGACGCCGGCCTTGATCGCGTCCTTCGGCGACGAGAACGAGACCTCGTCACCGTTGATGCGGATCGTGCCCTCGTCGGGCTTCTGCACGCCGTAGAGGATCTTCATGAGCGTCGACTTGCCGGCACCGTTCTCCCCCACGATGGCGTGGATCGTGCCGCGCTCGACCTGCAGGTACAGGTCGGAGTTCGCGACGACGCCGGGGAATCGCTTCGTGATGCCTTGCAGGTCGACGGCGAGGGGCCCCTGCGGGGGCGCGCTGACGTCGGGCGCCGCGGCCGACGTCGTCGTGGGATCGGTGGTGTCGATGACGCACACTCCTGCTCGAACCGTGAAGGCCCGGCAAGCAGAACACCCGCTTGCCGGACCTTCACCGGGTGGCGACTCAGTTGGACGGAGTCGTGGGAACCGTGATCTTGCCGTCGACGACCTGCTTCTTCAGGTCATCGACGGTCTTGAGCGTGTCGGCGGACAGGTGGTTGCCCGTCGTGGAGAGCGAGACGCCGTCCTCCTTGAGGCCGTAGACCTTGTTGCCGCCCTTGAACGAGTCGTCCTTGACCGAGTTGACGAAGTCCTCGACCGTGCCCGCGCAGCGCTTCGTCGCGGACGTCAGGACGGAGCCGGCGACGGACTTGTCAGCCGTCAGGGCCTGGTCGGAGTCGACGCCGATGGCCCACTTGCCCTTGGAGTGCGCCGAGGAGATGACGCCGTCGCCCGACTTGCCGGCCGCGGCGAAGACGATGTCGGCGCCGGACTGGAACATGGCGTCGGCAGCGGCCTTGCCGCCGGGGGTGTCGTTGAAGCCCTTGCCGTCGGAGGCGAGGTACTTCGAGTCGACCTTGATGTTCGGGTTGACCTTCTTCGCGCCCGCGATGTAGCCGGCCTCGAACTTCTGGATGAGCGGCACCTTGAGCGCTCCGACGAAGCCGATGTGGCCCGTCTTGCTCGTCTTGGCGGCCGCGGCACCGGCGAGGTAGGAGGACTCGTTCTCCTTGAAGGTGATCTGCTCGACGTTCGAGCCGGCCGACGCGGGCGTCGCGTCGTCGATGATCGCGAACTTGACGTTCGGGAACTTCTTGGCGACCTGGCCGACGGCGTTCGCGTAGACGAAGCCGACGGCGACGATCGCCTTGTTGCCCGAGGAGGCGAGCTGCGTGAGGCGGTTGACACGCGCCTGGTCGTTGTCCGACTCGGAGGCCTCGGCCGTCGTGATCGACAGGTTCGAGATCTTCTTCTTCGCGTCCTCGAGGCCCTGGTAGGAGGCGTCGTTGAAGGAGTGGTCACCACGGCCACCCACGTCGAAGGCGATGGCGGCCTTGAACTGGTCGGTGCCCCCGGAGGACGAACCGGAGGACTTGTCGTTCGAACCACAGGCGGCGAGACCGGCCGTCATGGCGACGGCGGCAGCGATGGAAACAACCCGCTTCACGGGGACTCCTTGGGTCTATCGGAACGAAGGCCGCATCGTGCGTCAGCACCCGGGGCGGGCGAGCGACGTCCAGGCACGCGATGCGTGCTCACGACAGGCTTCGTCTTGGCAGAGGTGGCGCACGTCACGCCACCGGACCGGTTCAGCCTACCGGGGTCGCGCACCGGGTTGAAGCGACAACGATCCGAGGTGACCGAACCGTTATTGGGCGCCGCCGCGACTCGATGAGAGACAGCACACGCTCCGCCCCCGGCGGTGGGTTCTCACCGGGGCCCGCCGCGCCGCTCAGCGCGGCAACGGCGGGTCGGCGACGACGACGAGCGGGCTCGTGCGGCC
>NZ_LSJT01000052.1:0-934 GCF_001556795.1 Dermacoccus sp. CCH2-D9 | reverse complement strand
GGCAGCAACTTCGACCCGATGCTGAGCAAGGTCATCGCTTACGGCCCCGACCGCGCGTCCGCCCTGCGAGGCCTCGACGCGGCCTTGGCGAATACGCACATCGGCGGCGTCGTGACCAACATCGATTTCTGCCGCTTCCTGCTCGCCGACCCCGACGTCATCGCCGGGCGCCTCGACACCGGCCTGCTCGACGCGCGCGTCGCCGACTACGTCGCTACCCCCGCGCCCGACGGCGTGCTCGTCGCCGCAGCGTCGGCCTCGTTGGGGCTCGCCGGCGGTGGCGACCTGTGGGCCGGGCGAGACGGATGGCGCACCGGCCACAACAGCCCTCGGCGCGCCCGCTTCGCCGTCACCGACCCGCGTGAGGATGCGAGCGGCATCGTCGAGGTCGCCCTCACCCACCACCGCGACGGCGAGGACGTCACGATCAGCCGCGACGTGCCCGCCTCCATGACGGCGGCCCGCGGCGACGGGGAGACAACGCGGCTCGCCGTCGTCATCGAGGGCGAGGAGACCGACGGCACAACACGATTCGTCATCGACGCCGATGGCGAACGCCGCACGTACCGAACGGCGATCTCGAGCGACAAGAGCAGTACCCGCACGGTCTGGGTCGACTCACCCGACGGGACGTTCTCGCTCAAGGAGGCACCACACGTCAGCCTGCGGTCGTCGGCTGCGGCCAGCGCGGGTGGTGACATCACGAGCCCGATGCCGGGCGCCGTCATCGCCGTGCAGGTGGCCGATGGTGCCGAGGTGTCGGCGGGCGACGTCGTCGTCATCGTCGAGGCGATGAAGATGGAGCACTCCCTCACCGCACCGATCGACGGCACCGTCGAGATTCTCGCCCCCGCAGGCACTCAGGTGGCCGTCGACGAGGTGCTCGCTCGCATCACACCGCCCGACGCCTCCTGACCCCCTCCCTCCTCATCCC
>NZ_LSJT01000051.1:0-38725 GCF_001556795.1 Dermacoccus sp. CCH2-D9 | reverse complement strand
GTGACGGGGCGTCGGGTGTGGAGGTCAGCGAGGGGAGGAGGAAGGCATCGACGCATGCCCCACGGGGTTCCGCATGCGCAGGTCAGGGCTGAAACCCTGTCATGCGGGATCGCAGCTCCCAGAGGTGCGCCGGGCCGGCGCACCCCGCACCCGGCCGCCCAGTCACTCCGCTTACCCCGTTGCAGAGCGTGCCGCGCTCAGAGCGTGAGCAGCACCTTGCCGATGTGCCCCGACGCGGCGAGTTCGCGGTGCGCGTCCGCTGCCTGCGCGAGCGGGTAGGTGGCGTGGACGATAGGCCGCACGGCGCCCGATTCGACGAGCGGCCACACCGTGTCGCGCACCTCGCGCACGATCGTGGCCTTCTCCGCGAGCGGACGCGAACGCAGCGACGTCGCCGTCACCTGGGCGCGCTTGGCGAGCAGTTTCGCGAGGTCGAGCTCGGCCTTGGCCCCGCCCTGCATGCCGATGATGACGAGCCGGCCGTTGGGCGCGAGAGCGTCGATGTTGCGGCTCAGGTACTTGGCGCCCACGACATCGAGGATGACGTTGGCGCCACCCTCGGCCGCGACGGCGTCGACGAAGTCCTCCTCGCGGTAGTTGATGAGGGTCTGTGCGCCGAGCGCCTTGCATGCGGCGAGCTTTTCGGCCGAACCGGCGGTGACGGCGACGCGCGCGCCGAGCGCCGTCGCCAACTGGATCGCCATCGTGCCGATGCCGCTGCTGCCGCCGTGCACGAGCAGCAGTTCACCGGGCTGCAGGTCAGCGGTGAAGACGACGTTCGACCACACCGTCGCGGCCACCTCCGGCAACGCGGCGGCCGTCATGAGATCGACGCCGCGCGGCACGGGCAGCACCTGGCCGACGCGGACGTTGACGTACTCGGCGTAGCCGCCGCCCGCAAGCAGCGCGCACACCTCGTCACCGACGCGCCAGCCGACGACGTCGGGCCCGAGCGCGTCGATCGTGCCGGAGACTTCGAGGCCGAGGACGTCGGATTCTCCGGCAGGCGGCGGATAGTGCCCCTGACGCTGCAGCAGGTCCGCCCGATTGACACCCGCAGCGGCGACCTTGATGCGTATCGAGTCGCCCTCGGGCGCGGGCAGATCGGGCACCTCGGCAAGGGTCATGACGTTCTCGTCACCGAATTCGGACAGCATGATCGCCTTCATTCCTCGACCCTACGACGCGCCCCGCGCACGATGAAACGCCAGATCGTCGACGGTGTCGACGTCGCGGGCGTCGCCCGGGTCGACGGGGGTCTCAGCGAGAGCGAGGGATGCAAGCAACGCACGCATCGACGCGCTGGCAGGGTTCCCGATCGCCTCGCAGGCCGCGGCCAGGGCATCGGCGCGATACACCGCGAGAAGCGGCTGACGACGGCCATCGACGACGGCGACCGCTCCGTCGAGGCAGGACGTGCTGGTCGCCCGCATCGTCAACGCCGCGTCGAGGAGGCCGGGGAGGGCATGGCCGCCCCGGGGCGTGTCGCCGGCGACGAGGGCTATCCACTCGCCGGTGCTGACGTCGAGCGCCCGCGCCAGGGCAGCGACCGGGCCGCCCAGGGGCGGATCCTCCTGCACCCAGGTGACCTGCTCGCGACGGATCGCGCGCGGCGGACCGACGACGATGACGGGCCATGATGTCGGGAGCGAGGCCAGCGTCGAATCGAGCACGCTGCGGGCGCCGAGCGATACGTCCAGCTTGTCGTCCTGAGCGCCGCCGAAGCGCCGCGACGTGCCGCCGGCGAGCACGACGGCCGTGACGGACAGGTTCAGATCGGGCCGTTCGTCGCCTGCGCTGCCCCTGCCCGCCCGCCGGCCTGCCGGTTCTGCGGCGGCGCCACTCAGCCACGAATCGGTGCCGTTGGGTCGGGAGGCGTGCTCGTCGAAAGGCTCGTGCGAGGTCATGGGTCCATCGTCGTGGACGCGAGCGGGCGGTGGGTGCGACACGACGTCATCGCGCCGTCGCAGGTGGGTGATCCCGGCGAGGAGGCGTTCAGGTCAGCTGCGCGGCAGGCGACGCGCGCTGTCGACGAGCTGGCGGGCGCTCGCGTCGAAACCGTCGTAACTGCGAGCTGCGCGGGCCGTCATCGTCATGCCGATCATCGAGCTCGTGAGCAGGCTCGCGTACTCGCGCGCTGCGGCAGTGGTGACGCTGCAGTCGGTCAGGGCCTTCGCGAGGCCACCCTTGAACGCGTCGAACGCTGCACGGCAGCGTTCGAGCTGCGTCGGGTTCTCGGCAGCTACGGTGACCGCGCCGACGGCCGAGCCGGCCTCGAACTTCGTCTCGTCGAGGTAGGTCCGCAGGCGGCCGAGCAGTTCGCTGACGACTTGTTCAGGCGAACGACGTTCGACCGACGCCACGACGTCGAGCCACTGCTGGGCGTTGAGGTCGATGGCGGCGAGAACGAGTTCCTGCTTGCCGCCGGGGAAGTGGTGATAGATCGAGCCGCGCGGTGTCTGCGTCGCCTGCGTCACCTCTGCGAACGAGGTGGCCTGCAGGCCACGGCGGGCGAGCAGGTCGAGGGCACCGGAGATCATGCGATCTCTGACGGGCGACGGCATCGGAGCTCCTTCAGGCAGGTTCAGGGTTTGCAGAAAACCCATGTTGCACAGGAGGGAACCCACGTTCGCTCCTTGAACACTTTATACACCGTCTGTGCTCTTTTTGTTCTGCGGGCGTGCTTCGCCTGGCACTGGCGGCCGATAACTAGGACGATGCAAGCGGGCGAGGGTGAAGAGTTCACGCGTTCGTGTAGAGAATTTTACCCGTTCGGTGGGAGTGTGTGCTCCCCCACAGGTGTGGGTTGCGTGCTGCCTGGTTGTTCAGCGCTGCCATCGTAGCTGGACATGTGGCCAAGTGTGGTGGAGTTGCTACAGCCACAAGAATATTGCGTCGCAACTCCGGTCGATGATGCTGGCGGTGCGTCGTCTTGGGTACGGCAGGTGGTGGGTCGCAGGTGCGGCCGGTGTGGCGTCAGCGACGCGTCGAGGGTGGGTCAAGTGCGTGTCGCGTGTGCGTCATGTGGCGGTGGGACTCCGTCGCGGCACGCGGGCTCGCTTCGCTCGCGCGCATGGCGCTCCTCCCAAATCCCCCGTGCTCATTCAGAGATGCGGAAGACCCCCTCCGGGGCGACTTCGTCGCTGATCCCGGAGGGGGTCTTCCGCATCTCTGGCGGTGGCGGTGGGATTTGAACCCACGGTGGAGTTACCCCCACACACGCTTTCGAGGCGTGCTCCTTAGGCCGCTCGGACACGCCACCGGTAAGAACATTACAACAGCGATGCGTCGGAGCAAAAACGAGATGAACGAACCGTCACTTGCACACCGGCGACGGCGACGGCGACGCAGGCGCCGCAGCGATCGTCGGGAACGACGAACCGACGACGACATCCACACTGTTGCCGTCACGCCCGTCCTGCACGAGCTTCGCGCCCGGCACCAACGTCGCGACATACCGCTTCGCCAGCGCCGCGCCGTCAGGGCCGAAACGCACCTCGCCGACACCGTCCTCGCTGTGTTGATACGGGTCGTTGCCGACGACACCCATCCTGAACCCGTGCGTGCGCAACGCCTCCGCAGCCGTTGCCGCCGCACCCTTCGACCCGCTCGCGTTGTAGACGTTGAGCGTGAACGATGCGCTCTCCGGCGGCGCCGAGCTCACCGTCCCGTTCGGACATGGGCCGCTCTGCTTGCTCGGCGACGAGATGAACGTCGCCGCGAACACGATCGCGCCGAGCACGAGCAGCGCGCAGAAGACGAGGATGGCGATGGAACGGCGCTCGCGACGCTTGCGCGCCCGAGCGAGACCGTTGTCGCGGACATAACTCATAGGGACAAGACCCTTGCGTGGAAGGTGGCGCGCGACTGCAAGGCGGCCCGCAAGGCGCGATGCAGCCCGTCCTCCAGGTACAACTCGTTCTGGTACGCGACGACATGCGCGAAGATGTCGCCGTAGAACGTCGAATCCTCCGACAACAACGCCGACAGATCGAGCGTCGTACGAGTCGTCGTCAGATCCGCCAGACGCACCACCCGAGGCGTCACCGGCGACCAGTCCTTGGGCGTGACGAGGCCATGGTCGGGGTAGGGGCGCGAATCGCCCACGGCCTTGAAGATCACGGCCCTATTTTATGTGCCCACAGTGCTGGGCGCGCACGCGCCGGGCGGATACGCTCACGACGTGACCGAAAAGAATCAGCTCGAAGCCATCCGCAGCGGATACGCCTTCGACGGCGCCTCCCTCGAGCTCGGCGCAGCCGTCGAGGACAACACCGCCAAGCCCGACGTGCAGGTGCGCCTGCCGCTGTCGATGATGAACCGCCACGGCCTCATCGCCGGCGCCACCGGAACGGGCAAGACCAAGACGCTGCAGCTCATGGCCGAGCAGCTCGCCACCAACGGCGTTCCCGTCTTCATGGCCGACATCAAGGGCGACCTGTCCGGTCTCGCCGAACCGGGTGAGTCGAACGACAAGGTCGCCGCCCGCGCGAAGGACGTCGGGCAGGCGTGGGAGGGCAAGGGCTTCGACGTCGAATACCTCAGCCTCGGCGGCGAGGGCAAGGGTGTGCCTGTGCGTGCCACCGTCACCTCGTTCGGCCCGACGCTGCTGTCGAAGGTGCTGGGGCTCAACGCAACCCAGGAATCCAGCCTCGGTCTCATCTTCCACTACGCCGACGCCAACGGGCTCGCCCTGCTCGACCTCAAGGACCTGCGCGCCGTCATCACGCACCTGACGTCCGACGAGGGCAAGGCCGACCTCAAGAACCTCGGCGGGCTCAGCTCGGCGACGGCCGGCGTCATCCTGCGCAACCTCATCGCGTTCGCCGATGGCGGCGCCGAGGTGTTCTTCGGCGAACCCGAGTTCGCCACGTCCGACCTCATGCGCACCGGCGCCGACGGGCACGGCATCATCACCTGCCTCGAACTGCCGAGCGTGGCCGAGAAGCCCGCACTGTTCTCGACGTTCCTCATGTGGATGCTCGCCGACCTCTTCCAGGAACTGCCCGAAGCGGGCGACCTCGACAAGCCGAAGCTCGTGTTCTTCTTCGACGAGGCGCACCTGCTCTTCGACGGCTCGAGCAAGGCGTTCGTCGACCAGATCGAGCAGACCGTCCGCCTCATCCGCTCCAAGGGCGTCGGCGTCTTCTTCGTCACCCAGACGCCCAAGGACGTGCCGTCAGGCGTCCTCGGCCAGCTCGGCAACCGCGTGCAGCACGCGTTGCGCGCCTTCACGCCCGACGACCAGAAGGCGCTCACCGCGACCGTGCGCACCTTCCCCAAGAGCGGCTACGACCTCGAAGAGCTGCTGACGACGCTCGGCACCGGCGAAGCGATCGTCACCGTACTGTCGGAGACCGGTGCCCCGACGCCCGTCGCCTGGACGCGCATGCTCGCACCGACGTCGAAGATGGGCCCGGCCGCACCCGAGACGATGGACCGCATCGTGTCGTCGTCGCCACTCGCACCCAAGTACTCCGAAGCGATCGACCGCGAATCGGCCTACGAGAAACTGCAGGGACGCCTGACGCCCGACACAGCGGGTGCGGGGAGCGACGCCGACGCGGCGCAGAACACACCCGCTCCCGAAGCGCCCCACGCGCCCGCCAAGAAGGAGAAGGACGACCCCGGCCTGGTCAGCCAGGTCGTCCACTCCTCCGCCTTCAAGTCGTTCATGCGCTCCGCCGGTACCCAGATCGGCCGCGAGATCACCCGCAGCCTCTTCGGCACCGCCCGCCGTCGCTGACGATCAGCGCATCAGAGGCGCACGCACCCAAGACACACGAGGGACGCCCGACCAGGGCGTCCCTCGTGTGACTTCCACCTACCAGAGCTTGTTTCCCTCAGCAGCCGCCCGACGCTGACGGTGACGCACTCGGCGACGCCGTCGCCTGCGACAACGGCACGACCTTGCCGTCCGTCGGCCACTTCGAACCCAGATACAGGCGCACGGCCGAACCCTTGATGTCGACAGCGCCCTTCGTCTGCGTGTCCTGCAGCAACCGCGAACCGGGGATACTCATCTGCAGGCGCTGCGCGTCGGGCAGGCCCTCCTCGTCGTACACGATGACGGCCGAGTCGTCCGGGTAGTACGCCTTGTCGTTCGCCTCGGCATCCGCGTGGAAACCCTGCTTGCCGAGCTGACCGGCGACGTCCGCCGCGAGGCCCGGCATGAACGTCGTGTTGAGGACGGTGACGGAGACGTTCTTCACCGCGCGCGGCGGGCGCGGCGTCAGCGAGAACTTGTTGCCGATGACGATGTCGATCGTCGGATCCGTGCGCTCGTCCTGATACAGGTTTGCGTGGGGGATCTGCTTGGCGACGTTGAGCGCGATCGTGCGGCCGTTCTTGCCGTACCGGATCTCGGCGAACTTGGGGGTCGGACGATCGTCGCTCAATGGGTCGTTCTTGACGTCCAGCGTGTGCATGCCGCGCCAGCCGAGCTGCTTCGCGACGGTGGCACCCTCACCGCTGCGGTCGCTCGCGTTGTAGACGTTGGCGTAGATGCTCGACCACGCGACCGTGCGTGACGGCGACGGGTTGCCGGGTGGGCACGTCGGCGCAGCCTGCTTCGGCTTGTCGCTCGAGCACCCCGTCAACGCACCTGCGGCAACGACGAAAACCGCTGCAGTGCTGGCGGTTCGGCGCATCATCACGATCCTTTCGACCCGGCTCGCACGACGACGAACCACCCCCGGAAGTGCCCAGTGTACGGCGGGCCGCGCACCCACGCCGACGGCGACCGTCCCTCGGCGCGCAGACACGACGATGCCCCGCCGGGCGAACCGGGCGGGGCATCGATCACGTGTGGCGGAGGATATGGGATTTGAACCCATGAGGGGTTTCATCCCCAACACGATTTCCAATCGTGCGCACTAGGCCACTATGCGAATCCTCCGCCGAGAACTGTACTGCACCGCGGCGCATGCGCCCAAGTCGGGCGGTGCAAGCAGCGTCGAGGGAACAGCCGGGGAACGACGGGTGCGCAGGGGCTCGTCGGTGCGGGCTGTCACCATGGGGGGCGTGACGCACGACAACACGAGCCCCGACGACACCCGCGCAGCCCGTGTGCGCTGGAGCGACCTGCCGCTCGCGGCCAAGCTCATGCTCGTCAGCATCGTGTTCGACTTCGTCGGCACCGGCCTCATCATGCCGTTCGGCGTCACCTACCTGCACGAGGTGCGCCACCTCAGCCTGCAGGTGACGGGCATCCTGCTGGCCCTGCCCGCGATCGTCGGGTTGCTCGCCGTCGGCCCCGGCGGTGTCGTCATCGATCGTGTCGGTGCGCGTCGCGTCGTCATCACGGCCGTCGGGCTCGAGATCACCGGGCAACTGCTCATGGCCGGGGCGCACGACGTCGGGCGGGCCGCACTGGCATTGACGCTCTCCGGAATCGCGACGGGGGTGATCTTCCCGGCCGTGCAGGCGATGGTCGCAAGCGTCATGCCGTCGGACCAACGGCAGTTCTTCTTCGGTCTCAACTTCACGCTGCTCAACCTGGGCATGGGCATCGGCGGGGTGCTCGGCGGGGCCATCGTCGACGTGACGCGGCCGTCGACGTTCGAGCTCGTGTACGTCATCGACGCCGCGACGTTCCTCGTCCCACTCGCGCTGTACCTGGGTCCGCTGCGACACCACGGCGGACGCGTCGAGCACCCCTCGAGCCCTGACGGCGACGCGCCGCGCGGCGGTTACGCGCAGGTGCTGCGCGAGCCGACCATGCGGCTGCTCGTGCTGCTCGGATTCATCACGGCCTTCATCGGCTACGCGCAGTTCGGAGTCGGATTCCAGGCCTTCGCCCGCAGCGTGGCGCACGTCTCGACGCAGGTGCTCGGCTGGGCGTACGCGGCGAACACGGCCGTCATCGTCGTCGTGCAGATCCTCGTGCTGCGGCTCGTCTCCGGCAGGCGGCGCACGCGCGCGCTGCTGCTCATGTGCGGCCTGTGGTCGCTGTCGTGGACCGTGCTCGGCCTCGCGGGCTGGTCGGGGGAGCGCTCCGCGACGATGGCCGGCGTCCTCGTCTGCGCGTCGGCGGCGATCTTCGGCGTCGGCGAGACGTTCCTGCAGCCGACGCTGCCCGCCATGGTCAACGACCTCGCCCCGGACGCCCTGCGCGGGCGCTACAACTCGGCCTCCGCGGGAGCCTTCCACCTGGCCGAGATCGTCGGCCCGCCGTTCGCGGGCCTGCTCATCGGGCACGCCCTGGCCGGCTGGTACACGCTCGCGCTCGTCCTCGGATGCGTGGGCGCGGCCGCCGTCACCCTCGCCGTCGAACGGCGCCTCAGCCCCGCCGTCAACGGGCTCGGCGCGCCGCGCGAACCCGACGTCGCGGGCGAGCTGGCCCTCGAGGTGCAGCGCGCCAAGCTGAGCGGAGAGTAGGTGCGTGAAAACCCCTTCGGTGATGAGCGGCGGCTCGTAGCCTGACGCCATGCCCCGACGCGTCGCCCGTCACGCCGCGCCGCTCGGCGACGGACGCGTCATGTGGCTGCTCGGCGACACGCGTCGCGCGCCCGGCCACGGGGCGACCATGGTGTCGAACTCGATGCTCATCAGCACGCGGGGGTGCTTCGCGCAGGTGCTGACGGGCGGCGCCGTCATCCCCGGTCCCGGTGTTGCGGGCGAGCGGTTGGCGGCGTGGCCGACCTGCGTCATCAGCCTTGATCGCGGTCGATGGAGCGAGCTTTCGTCTGCACCAACACGATCAGGCGGCACGGCGGGTTCTGGGGGTTCACGTTGCTCGGCACGTCGGTGACGCGCTTCGTCGTGCCGGACGGCGGGGCGGCGCGACGCCTCGAGACCGTCGCGCTGAGCGCAGACGACGACACGCTCGACCACATGACGTGGGGGACGGCGAGCGTCGCCGATGACGGGTGGATCGTCGTGTAGGGCACCCGTGCGCCGACGGGCGGCTTCGGACGCGAGGTGTACGTCGCGCGCACGCGTCCGGAGGACACCGAGAACATGGCGCTGCGGCAGTACCGCGGCGCGACGGGCCGGGGCCCCCGACGTCAGATGACGCCCGGGACGCGGCTGGGGCCCTGTGAGACGTGAGCGCCCCCCGCGTACCTGGAAGAGCTCTCCTACCCTTGCTGCATTCCTGCCCTGGGGGAGTTCGGAGAGGTACCACCACGCGGGGGGCTTGGCATGAGTCTACCGGGGACGCTGCGAGGGCGGTAATCGTGGGGTGGTCGGCGCTCCGGGCGGCGCTGGACGGGTGGTCGGGCGACGCGTGATCGGCCTGCTCGTAGGGCGTTCTCCGCGGGATCTCGGGGTTGTCGGCGCGCGCCACTAGTGTTGCTCGCATGACAACGGCCCTGTACCGCCGCTACCGCCCCGAGACGTTCGCCGACGTCATCGGCCAAGAGCACGTCACCGAACCCCTCATGCAGGCGCTGCGGACGGGGCGCGTCAATCACGCGTACCTGTTCAGTGGTCCGCGCGGGTGCGGCAAGACGACGTCGGCGCGCATCCTCGCGCGTTGCCTCAACTGCGAGCAGGGCCCGACGCCGACGCCGTGCGGGGTGTGCGACTCGTGCGTGGCGCTCGCTCGCGGCGGTGCCGGCAGCGTCGACGTCATCGAGATCGACGCGGCCTCGCACGGTGGTGTCGACGACGCGCGTGACCTGCGTGAGCGCGCGTCGTTCGGCCCGGCGAGCAGCCGCTACAAGATCTACATCATCGACGAGGCGCACATGGTGACGCCGCAGGGCTTCAACGCGCTGCTCAAGATCGTCGAGGAGCCGCCGGAACACGTGAAGTTCGTGTTCGCGACGACCGAGCCGGAGAAGGTCATCGGCACGATCCGCTCGCGCACGCACCACTACCCGTTCCGCCTCGTGCCGCCGAAGAAGCTGAGCGACTACATGGAGACGCTGCTCGACGCCGAGGGCGTCGCGTACGAGCCGGGCGTGCTGTCGTTCGTCACGCGCGCGGGTGGGGGTTCGGTGCGTGACTCGCTGTCGGTGCTCGACCAGCTCATCGCCGGGTCGGGGCCCGAGGGGCTGACGTACGCCGGCGCAGCGAGCCTGCTCGGCTTCACCGATGACGAACTGCTCGACGGCATCATCGAGGCGTTCGCGGCCGGTGACTCGGCGGCGGTCTTCCGGCAGATCGACCGCGTCGTCGAATCGGGCGCCGACCCGCGACGGTTCGTCGAGGATCTGCTCGAGCGTCTGCGCGACCTCATCGTCGTCGCGGCCGTGGCCGAGGGTGCAGGCGCCGTGCTGCGCTCGGTGCCGGAGGATCAGCTGGAGCGCATGCGCTCGCAGGCGGCCTCGTTCGGCGCGGGGGCGCTGTCGCGCGCGGCGGACGTCATCAATGCGGGCCTGACGGAGATGACGGGTGCGACGTCGCCGCGCCTTCAGCTCGAACTCATGTGCGCGCGCGTGCTGCTGCCCGGCATCGCGGGTCTCGACGGATACGCGGCGCGACTCGACCGGATGGAACGTCGCCTCGACATGGGCGAACTGCCGCCTCGTGCTGCCGCGGGGCCGGTGCCACATGCGCCGGCGATGCCTCCCGCCGGTGCGTCGGCGCCGACGCAGGGCGGGGTCGGCGCGAGCGCCGGCGCGGCCTCTGGGGTGGGTGCGAATGCTGACGGGGCAGGACGCTCGGGCGGTTCCGGTGAGGACGCCGCATCGGCGACGGCGGGTGTGACAGGGGCGGCGGGCGCTCCTCAGCCGGCAACGACACCGAGATGGCAGAGCCCGAGTGCCGGTGCAGCGCAGGAGAACTCGTCAACAGGTGACGATCTGTCTCGCGCGCCGGGCGCCGGGGCGGGGGGTGGTCGTGCTGACACCGCCGGCGTTGAGGGCGGGGATGGTCGCGCGGGTCAGTCGGGTGCCTCTCGCCCGGCAGGTCACGGCGAGGCCGCACCCGAGCAGGGTCAGCGGGCCGCTGCGGCCGCGCGCGACGACGCGCGGGCCGAGCAGCCGCAGAGCGTCACGGGAGGCGTGAGCGAGGCCGAGCGAGAGCGCGCGCAGCGTGATTTCGATGCGACGCAGCAGTCCGGCGGCGCGTCGTCGCCGCAGCAGGGTTCCGGCGAGCGTGAGAGCGGTCAGCCGGCGCGCGGAGGCATGAGCACGGACGACATCCGTCGGGCGTGGCCCGACGTGCTCGACCGCATCTTCCGCATCAAGCGCGTCACGTGGACGCTGCTCAGTCAGAACGCTCAGGTGGCCGAGTTCAACGGGCGCCGGTTGATCCTGGGCGCGACGAGCGAGGGCCTCGCCGGCACGATGAGTCGCGGGCAGCACATGGAGGTCGTGCGTCAGGCGCTCATCGAGGCGATCGGCGTCGACGTCGCCGTCGAAGCCCGCGCCATGACGGCCGGTGCCGCGGCGCCGTCGGGTCAGGGCGGGGGTCATCAGGGGGCGGCCAACGCTGCCCAGGCGCGCCAGACGTGGTCGTCGCCGAACGCGTCGCCCGCGGGTGAGGGGCCGAACGCGCAGCAGTCTGCGCGGGGATGGTCGTCGCCGAACGCTGCCCCCTCGGGGGCGCAGGGTTCGTCCCGACCCCAGGGGGATGGCGGGCAGTCTGGCTCATCGGATGGCGGGTCGTGGGGTGACGAGCCCGCGCCGCATGACGCGCCGCCCGACGACAGGTCGCAGTTCGACGAGATGGCGCAGTTCAGCGCGTCGATCGATCCTTCGTCGTCCGCCGGTGGGGCGGCTGACGGGCGTGTGAACGTGCCAGCAGGCTCTCACCGTGGCGAGGGTGTTGACGCTCGCCGCCAGGGCAGCCCGGGCCATGATGGTGGTTCGCGTGGTGCGACGCAGGATGCGTCCGGCCAGAACGCGTGGGGCGATCCCGCCTCGGGAGGAGCGCGCTCCGCTGCGCCGCAGCAGGGTCGTCAGGGCCAGGGACGCCCCGGTGGGTGGCGCGATCGCACCGGTTGGAACGGGGCGCAGGGCGGCCATGCCCGCGTCGATCCGGCGCGGGCCGGCGACCCCGCCGAGGGCGTCGCGCCGCGTGAGGCTGATTCGCCGCGCCAGGACGCAGGCCTCGCGGCTGCCGCCGCGCAGAGCAGCGCGTGGGGTTCGGATTCGCGCGGCGACTGGGGCGCGCAGGCCGGCCCGGCGCCGTCATGGGCGAACGACGACGCGTCTCCCAGCATGCGCGGAGCCGGCCACGGTTCTGCGGACGAATCCTCGCGGAACCAGGGATCGGCCAACGGCGCCTCGAACAGGGGCGACGCGTCCGGTGGCGTCGCGAGGGTGGGCGCGAATCCTTCGGGGCGCTCGGCCGAGGCATCGCCGGCTGACAACGGCGGCCCGAGCAGCGGCGTCGGTGCCAGTGGTGTCGACGACAGTGCGGGTGCGCCCTTGAGCGCGGGGGAGCCCATTCCTGACTGGATGGAGGACGAGCCCGAGACCGACGTCGAGGCCGTCTACGATCCGCTGCCGCCTCGTTCGGGCGAGAGCGATCGAGCCGGTGCTCGCGAGCGCGCCGGCGATGGGCAGGCCGAGGCGGCCCACGACTCGGCGGCGGCGGGCAGCGTTGCGCCTGCGCCGCAGCCGACGCAGGGCGCCGTCGACGACGGGCGCGCGCTGACGCCGCGTCAGCGCGCCGAGAAGGCGGCGCGGGAGGCCGCGCAGCGTCAGGAGGATGCCGAGCGGGGCGGGCGCGGCCGCTTCGATGATGCGTCGGCGAGCGTCGACGACGAGGACATCGAGAACTCGGACGCCGTCGGGCTGCCGATCATCAAGTCGGTACTGGGCGGCACGGTCATCAAGGAAGAAGGCCCTGACGCGAACTGACCTGACGCGGGCTGACGAAAGTCGTGGCAGCGCTGCGTGGCGCGACCGTGACGGATGCCAGGCCTTGGCCCGGGTTCTACCGGGCCGTAGGGCACGGGCCGGCTCGCGGGGCGCGTCAGCACAAGCGGGATGCGACGGCGACATGCCAGCAAGAGCGGGACGCGACAAAGACGCGGCAGTGAGAGCGGGCCGCACAGCAGACGCGTCAGCAAGAACCAGTCACGCGGGAGACGTCAGCAAGAGCGGGGCGCGATGGAGAGTGGGCGAGTGAGAAGAATGATGGGACGCATGGGACGAGCAGGGTTCGCCTTCAGGATCGACACGGCGTTGGCGCCGCATGAGGCGTGGCGGCGCGTCGTCGACGTGTCGGCGCACGGCGAGGTCGTACCGTTCACCACGGGTCGCGGGCCGGCTCCCGAGGACGCAGTCGTCGGGTCGCGCTACGTCGCGCGGACACGGCTCGGGCCGCTTGGCTTCGACGACGTCATGGTCGTCCGGGAGATAGAAGCCGGCCGGCGCGTCGTGTTCGAGAAGGTCGGTCGCCTCCTCGGCGGTGTCGTGACGGTCGAGATCACCCCGGTGCGCCGGGCCGCCGGGCCCGACCGGGCAGACGGCGAGCGCGGCCTCGACGGCGGTGCACAGGTCGCCTGGGAACAGAGCATCACCCTGCCGTGGGTGCCGGGTCGCCTTCGCCCCGCCGCCGCGTTCGTCACCCGCGTGGCGGCACCCGCTATCGGCGCAGGCTATCGCCGGGTGGTGACGAAGCTGCTCGATCCGCGCCGCTGACCTACGCCCCGCGCGCTCGATTGGGGTTGTCACCGGTGACGCGTAGGCTTGCCGATCGTGTATGAAGGCGTGGTTCAAGACCTCATCGACGAGCTCGGTCGGCTGCCCGGTGTCGGGCCGAAGTCGGCGCAGCGCATCGCGTTCCACCTGCTCGAGGCGGATGCCGATGACGTTCAGCGTCTCGCGGAGGTGCTGCTCAAGGTCAAGGAGACAGTGCACTTCTGCGAGGTGTGCTTCAACGTCGCCGAGACGAACCTGTGTCGTGTGTGCGCCGACCCGCAGCGCAACCCGGCGCTCATCTGCATCGTCGAGGAGAGCAAGGACGTCGTCGCGATCGAACGCACCCGCGAGTTCCGCGGGCGCTACCACGTGCTCGGCGGTGCGTTGAACCCGATCGAGGGCGTCGGCCCGGGCGACCTGCACATCACCGAGCTCATGGCGCGCCTCAGCGACACGTCGCTCGAGGAGATCATCATCGCGACCAACCCGAACCACACGGGTGAGGCGACGGCGAGCTACCTCGCGCGCCTCATCGGACCGATGGGCGTGACGGTGAGCCGCCTCGCATCCGGCCTGCCTGTCGGCGGCGATCTCGAATACGCCGACGAGGTGACGCTCGGCCGTGCCTTCGAGGGCCGCCGCGTCCTCGTGTTCTGACGCCCCGTGATGTGACGCATCCTTCGTCGCGGGCGTGCCGCCTCGACGAACATGAGTTCGGCCCGACGAATACGAGCGAAATGGTCGAACACGAGCGGCAGATCGCTCAGGTTCGACCATTCCGCTCGTACGGGCCGACAGCTGGTCATATGGCGCCCGTCGCGGCCGCAGAACCAGTATCTGAGCGCTCAGCGAGCCTGCAGGGCGCAGTGCCTAGACTCGCCGTGACCGACCGAAGTCGACCCCCGGAGCAACACCGTGAGCCTGATCGTCCAGAAGTACGGCGGTTCGTCCCTCGCCGACGCCGACAGCATCAAGCGTGTCGCGCGACGCATCGTCGACACGAAGAAGGCGGGCAACAGCGTCGTCGTTGTGGTCTCCGCGATGGGCGACACGACGGACGAGCTGCTCGACCTCGCCGCGCAGGTCAGCCCCGCGCCGCAGGCGCGCGAGATGGACATGCTGCTGACGGCGGGGGAGCGCATGTCGATGGCGCTCGTCTCCATGGCCATCGCGAACCTCGGCCATTCGGCGCGCAGCTACACCGGCAGCCAGGCGGGCGTCATCACCGACGAGGTGCACGGCAGGGCGAAGATCATCGACGTGACGCCCGGCCGCATCCAGCGGGCCGTCGACGAGGGGCACATCGTCATCGTCGCCGGGTTCCAGGGCGTCAGCCAGAGCACGAACGAGATCACGACGCTCGGACGCGGCGGTTCGGACACGACGGCCGTCGCGCTCGCCGCCGCCATCAAGGCCGACGTGTGCGAGATCTACACCGACGTCGATGGCATCTTCACCGCCGACCCGCGCATCGTGCCGAAGGCCCACAAGATCGACCGAATCACCAACGAGGAGATGCAGGAGATGGCGGCACAGGGCGCGAAGGTGCTCATGCTGCGCTGCGTCGAGTACGCCCGCCGATTCGACCTCCCCATCCACGTGCGTAGCTCCTTCAGCCACCACGAGGGCACCTGGGTCGTCAACGACAAAGAAGGAGACACCGTGGAAGACCCGATCATCGCCGGCGTCGCGCACGACCGCAGCGAAGGAAAGATCACGATCGTCGGCATCCCCGACTCACCCGGGCGCGCAGCCGCCGTCTTCCGCGCCGTCGCGGGCGCGGGCCTCAACGTCGACATGATCGTCCAGAACGTCTCCGCCGGCGAGGACAAGCGCACCGACATCTCCTTCACCGTGCCGAAGGACGAAGCGCCCAAGGGTGTCGCCGTCCTCAACGCGATGAAGGACGAACTCGGCTTCGACCGACTCCACTACGACGACACGATCGGCAAGCTGTCGCTCGTCGGCTCCGGCATGCGCTCCAACCCGGGCATCTCGGCGACGCTGTTCCAGGCGCTCGCCGACGCCGGCATCAACATCGAGATGATCTCGACGTCCGAGATCCGCGTCTCGGTCGTGACGAGCAGCGACGAACTCGACGAAGCCGTCCGCCTCGTCCACACCGCATTCGGGCTCGACGCCGACGGCGAGGCCGTCGTCTACGCCGGCACCGGCCGCTGACGGGCAACGTCTGCAATCGCGGAACGGCATCCGGTGCTGACGACGCGACGCCATCATCACAGCGGGGACGCTCGACGTCTGGCCGCGCGAAAGGAACGTCACCCATGAACAAGGAACTGAATCTCGGCGTCGTCGGCGCGACCGGCCAGGTCGGCCGCGTCGTCCTGCAACTGCTCGAGGAGCGGAACTTCCCGATCAAGAGCCTGCGGCTGTTCGCATCGGCGCGCAGTGCGGGCAAGACGCTGACGTTCAAGGGCGTCGACTACACCCTCGAGGACGCGGCGACCGCTGACCCGAGCGGCCTCGACGTCGCGATCTTCTCCGCAGGCGGCGACACGTCGAAGGCGCTCGCACCGAAGTTCGCGGCGGCGGGCGTCACCGTCATCGACAACTCCTCGGCGTGGCGACGCGACCCCGAGGTGCCGCTCATCGTCAGTGAGGTCAACGGCGAGCAGATCGCGAACACGCCCAAGGGCATCATCGCCAACCCGAACTGCACGACGATGGCCGCGATGCCGGTGCTCAAGCCGCTGCACGACGCCGCGGGGCTGATGCGTCTCGTCGTCTCGACGTACCAGGCCGTCTCCGGGTCGGGCGTCGCCGGGGTGGCCGAACTCGCCGGGCAGATCCGCAAGGCCGCTGAGGCCGACATGGAGAAGATGGCGCTCGACGGCGAGGCCGTCGACCTCGGCGCGCCGAACAAGTACGTCGCGCCGATCGCGTTCAACGTGCTCGCCATGGCCGGTTCGATCGTCGACGACGGCACGAACGAGACGGACGAGGAGCAGAAGCTGCGCAACGAATCGCGCAAGATCCTCGACCTGCCCGAGCTCGCCGTGTCCGGCACGTGCGTGCGCGTGCCGGTGTTCAGCGGTCACTCGCTCAGCGTCAACGCAGAGTTCGAGCGCGCCATCACCCCCGAGGAAGCCCGCGACCTGCTCGCCGACGCCCCCGGCGTCGAACTCGCCGACGTGCCGATGCCGCGCGTCGCCGCAGGCAAGGACCCGAGCTACGTCGGACGCATCCGCCAGGACGCCTCCGTCGCCGACGGCAAGGGTCTCGCGCTGTTCATCAGCAACGACAACCTGCGCAAGGGCGCGGCGCTCAACACGGTGCAGATCGCCGAACTCATCGCTGCCGCCGGCTGACCCCCGCCCCAACGGCGATTCCTGTCCCCATCGGCGAATCTGGCCCCCATCTGCGATTTTCGGTCACATGCAACGTGGGTTGGGTGGGGCGGTCAGGCGGGACGTGAAGCCACAGGTGATGGGGCGAGAAGTGCGCCAGGCGTTGGGCCCACGGGATCGAACGGTGCAGACGGCGGGTGCGATCTCGCCCAATCATGTGAGTTTCCAATCGATCTGGCGTCAACCGGGCAGGCGGACGGGTTCGTCGTCAGTGACGGCGCCTATGCTCGGAACGTGACTGCGAACCAGCCCGAACGGCCCGTCCTCGCCGTCGTCGGCCCCACGGGGCTCGTCGGCCAGGCGGTGATCGACGTCCTCGCGACGCGCGCGGACGCGTGGGACGACGTGCGTCTCTTCGGCTCCGACCGATCTGTCGGACGCAGGATGCTGTTCGGCGTCGACGAACTCGAGGTCGAACCCCTCGACAGTGAGAGCTTCGCCGGCGTCGACGTCGCCATCTTCGCGACGCCCGCAGACGTGTCGGCGAAGTGGGCGCCGTTCGCGACGGCGTCCGACTGCCTCGTCGTCGACACCTCCGCCGCGTTCCGTGATGACGACGACGTCCCACTCGTCGTGCCCGAGGTCAACGCGGCTGCGGCGTTCGAGCACCCCCGCGGCATCGTCGCGATGCCGTCGGGCCCCGCGATCGTCATGCTTCCCGTCCTCGCGACGCTGCACGAGCACTGGAGCCTCACGCACGTGACGGCGACGTCGATGCAGGCCGTCACCGGCGCGGGCAAGCGGGGCGCGGAGCGTCTCTATGAAGAGGTATCGGCGCTCACCGGCCACCCGCGCATCGGCCAGATGCCCGGTGACGTCCGCCGCTACGTCGCCGATCTGCCCGACGACTCACCGTTTCCGGCCCCGATCGTCAGCAACGTCGTGCCCTGGGTGGGTGAGCACGTCGGCGGCGGCTGGTCGAGCGAGGAGAACGACATCGCGCACGAACTGCGTGACGTGCTCGCGCTGCCGCAGCTGCGCGTCGCCGTCACGTGCGTGCAGGTGCCGATCGTCACGACGCACATGTCGACGCTGCACGTGAGCTTCGACAAGAAGGTCAAGCCCGACGACGCGCGCCGCGCCATCGTCGAGGGCGCGAACGGCGCGATCGTCATGCCCGACGAAAACGGCACCGACTGGCCGACGCCCGCCGACGCCGTTGGCACCGACCCCGTGTGGGTCGGGCGCGTGCGTCAGGTCGAGAGCAACCCGCACACGCTCGACTTCATCGTGTGCGGCGACAACATCCGCAAGGGCGCCGCGCTCAACGCCCTGCAGATCGCCGAGATGCTCGTTGGGGTCGGGCGCTACGCGCAAGCGTGAGGCCGGTCGCGTCGACGGCGTCGAGTTGCCGACCGAGCCGACGCATGAGCCACCAGCGCCGAATCCAGAAGACGGCATTGACGGTGAAGAAGGCGGCCGCGAGCCAGTCCCACCACGAACGACGGCCATCGACGACGTCCAAGCAGCGCATCAGGGCAAGGCCGGTGAAGGCCAACGCACCCATCGCTCGCGCCCAGGGCAACTGCGCGACGCGGGCGCGTTGGATGTCGCGGTCGTGCGGGTCGTCGAGCATACGGCCGGCGCCGGTGGCGGCGTCGATGCGGCGCTTCTCGGGCGCAGGCATCAGCTCCAGTTCGTTGAGGAGCTTCGATCGGTCCAGCTCGCCCAGCACGCGTCGCGTCATGCCGCGATTCTTGCAGTTCTTCGACGGCGCCGGTGGCCGCGTGAGGGGCGCCGCGCGAGGCCGGCTGGAAGTGGGGCGCCGATAGGCCCCCCGCGGGCGGTCTGCACCATCGATGCATAACGGTGAGTTAGGCGACATGAAATAGGAGATTGTTTAATCGGGGCGTAATCTCGACTCTCGTGAAGACGCCCAACCGTGACCGTTTCGGGGTGCTGCGAGCCCGAAGCGTCCTCGTCGCGATCCTCAGCTTCGTCGCAGCCCTTCTCCTGGGTGGCCTGACGATGACCACCGCCGCCGCGCAGCAGGCCCCTGCCGTCACGAAGACCGACGACAAGCTGCCGGACACGATCAAGGTCGGCACTGAGGGCGTCTACGCTCCGTTCTCGTTCCACCAGGCGGGCAAGCTCACTGGCTACGACGTCGACTACTTCCGCGAGGTCGGCAAGCGGCTGGGGGTCAAGGTCGAGTTCGTCGAGACGCAGTGGGATTCGATGTTCGCCGCCCTCGACTCGGGCCGTATCGACGTCATCGCCAACCAGGTCGGCGCCAACGCTGAGCGTCGCGCCAAGTACGACCTGACGAAGCCATACGTCGAGAGCCACGGCGTCGTCGTCGTCAGGGATGGCTCGTCGATCAAGAACCTCGCCGACATCAAGGGCAAGAAGTCGGCGCAGAACATCACGTCCGACTGGGCAGGCGTCGCGAAGAAGGCGGGGGCGAACGTCGTCTCCGTCGACGGCATGGACAAAGCTGTCGAGCTGCTCTCACAGGGGCGCGTCGACACCTTCGTCAACGACGAACTCGCCGTCAAGTACTACCTCGCGACGCACGAGAACTCAGGGCTCAAGATCGCGAGCCGCACGAGCGACACCAGCCAAGAGGTCTTCCCGACGAAGAAGGGAAGCAAGCTCTCGCCCGCGATCAACACCGCCATCGATGAGATGAACGCCGACGGCACGAGCAAGAAGCTCTACGCCCAGTACTTCGAGACGGAGGCAAAGGGCACGAGCGTCACCGACACGATCAAGAACAACATCGGCCCGATGCTCGTGGCGACGCTCAAGGGCACGATTCCGCTGACGGCGGCGTCGTTCGCCATCGGCCTCGTCCTCGCCCTGGGCGTCGCGCTGGCACGCATGAGCGCCAACGCGGCCCTGTCCTGGCCGGCGCGCATCTTCATCTCGATCTTCCGAGGCACACCGCTGCTCGTGCAGCTCGCCATCATCTTCTTCGGCATGCCGCAGCTCGGGATCAAACTCAGCCCATGGCCGTCGGCCATCATCGCGTTCTCACTCAACGTCGCGGCGTACTCCGCGGAGATCATCCGCGCCGCCATCCTGTCCGTGCCGAAGGGGCAGTGGGAGGCCGCGGAGACGATCGGCATGAACCGGGCGACGGCGCTACGGCGCATCATCCTGCCGCAGGCGTTGCGTGTCGCCGTCCCGCCCCTGTCGAACACGCTCATCTCCCTCGTCAAGGACACGTCGCTCGCCTCGACCATCCTCGTCACCGAGATGTTCCGCCAGGCTCAGATCGCCGCCGCACCCTCGGGTGACTTCCTCGAGCTGTACGGTGTCGCCGCCGCGATCTACTGGGCTCTGTGCTTCATCCTCTCCCTCGTCCAGGGCAGGCTCGAAAACCGACTCGGAAGGCACGTCGCACGATGACTCCTCACGGTTCCACACCCGCCCGCCCCGGGGACGCTCGTTCCGCGGACGCCGCGTCGACCTCGACCACGGACGCCCTCGTCGACGTCCGTGGTCTGACGAAGTCGTTCGGCTCGCTCGAGGTGCTTCGCGGCGTCGACTTCACCGTCCCGTCGGGGTCGGTGACGGTGCTGCTCGGCCCGTCGGGTTCGGGCAAGACGACGGTGCTGCGTTCGCTCAATGCGCTCGACCTGCCTGAGGCGGGCGTCGTCCGCATCGGGGACGCCGAGGTCGACTACGTCGACGTCCCGCGCGGGCGTGACGGCCGCGCGAAGGGTGACGCTGCCAAACGTGTCGGTGCGCTGCGGGCGAAGACGGGGATGGTGTTCCAGCAGCACAACCTGTTTCCGCACAAGAGCGTGCTCGAGAACGTCACCGAAGGCCCGATCGTCGTGCAGGGCGTCGCGAAGGCCGACGCCGACGCGCGGGGGCATGAGCTTCTCGCGAAGGTGGGTCTCGACGACCAGGCCGACAAGTACCCCTACCAACTCTCGGGTGGGCAGCAGCAGCGCGTCGGCATCGCACGCGCTCTGGCCCTCGCACCCGAGCTGCTGCTCTTCGATGAGCCGACGTCAGCGCTCGACCCCGAACTCGTCGGGGGAGTGCTGAGCGTCATGCGCGAACTCGCCGACGAGGGCCGCACGATGATCGTCGTCACCCACGAGATCGCGTTTGCGCGTGACGTCGCTGATCAGGTGCTGTTCATGGACGGCGGCGTCATCGTCGAACGCGGCGAGCCGTCACAGGTCATCGACCACCCGCGCGAGGCGCGCACCCAGGCGTTCTTGAAGCGCATCCTCGACCCGCTGAGCTGAGTCGTGATCGCGGACGCGCGATACTGATCAGGTGCTGATCAGCGAACGTCTGTGGATCATGAGCTTGGACGATCGAGGACTGCCCAGGGTCACCGGGGCACAGGTGTGCGTCACGGCTGGGTTGATGCTCGATCTGCGGTCCGCGGGCCTGATCGAGTGGACGGGCGACCGGATCCGCCGAACCGCCGAGGTTGCGCCCGAGGGCCTGCTGGGATGGGCGGCGAACCGTCTGGACGAGGTGCGCGGGCCGACACTGGCGCGCTTCGTCATCGACGCGCTCTACCCGGGTGCGTGGGAACACGTCGGTATGAGCCTCGTGGACCAGGGGACGGCGAGGATGACGCGGCACGGGCTCCGCCGCAAGCCGCGATTCTCGTTCACGACGACGCCTCTACGGCGTGAGATTGTCGATGCGTCACGCGCGTTGCTCTTCGACGACGCCGCCACGCACGATGACGACGCCGTCCTCGCGGTGCCGGGCGCGGCAGGAATCGGGGACGAGTTGCTGTCCCGGTCGCCGTTCACGGACGAATCCGTGGCTGTCGCTTTCGCCGACCGCGAGCCCGGATCACTGCAACGGCGGGTCGACGAGGCGATCTCCTTCGCCCTCGTGCCCTTCTACGCGAGCGGCTATTACTCGACCGGTGCCAACCCGGGGTGACGTGCGAGCGGACTTCCCGCACGCCGGTCCGACGAGCTACGGCTGATTCGGCTGGTGGAGCCTGGGCCGTGAGCCCGCGACGTACCCCGCACGTGAGTGGCTCACGTGCGGTCCTGGAGGCGCAGAGCGCGCACGGCCTCCTCACCTCGGACGACGTCCCCGTGAGCGTAGGCATCATCGCCTTCAGTGATGTCGCGCTTCGCGTCCTCGTCGGTGAGCGTTGCCAGGGTCTCGGCTTGGTCGACGTGCTCTGAGTGGTCGAGACGCGGCGGCCCGTCATCAGGCGGCGGCTGATGTGCGACGAGAGTCAGGCATGCCACGAGGTAGTCATTCAGACTGGCATGCCACGAGGTAGTCATTCAGACTGACCCCCGCGGCGTCGGCCTGATGTTCCAATGACCGCAACACGTCATCCGAGATGCCGTCGATCGTCAGGGTCACCATGCCGCCAGGCTAGCAAGGCGCAGGTTTCGTAGGACGCTCCCCGCCGTGGTCGCGAAGGAAGCCGCCGTCGTCTCGGAGGCTCCGAGGATCGACTCAGCGGAACGCCGACTGACCCGTCAGGGCATTGCCGAGGACGAGTTGGTGCACCTCGCTCGTGCCCTCGTAGGTCATGACCGACTCGAGGTTTCCGGCGTGACGGATGGGGGAGTACTCCGTCGAGATGCCGTTGGCGCCGAGGATCGTGCGGCACTCGCGCGCGATGGCGATGGCCTCGCGGCAGTTGTTGAGCTTGCCGAGGCTGATCTGCTCGGGGCTCACGCCCGCGCCGTCCTTGAGGCGCCCCAGGTGCAGCGCGAGGAGCATGCCCTTGGAGACCTCGAGCGTCATGTCGGCGAGCTTGCCCTGCGTCAGCTGGTAGCCGCTGAGCGGTTTGCCGAACACCTGGCGGGTCGCGGCGTAGTCGAGCGCTGTCTCGAGCGAATCGCGGGCGGCGCCCATCGCGCCGAAGACGATGCCGAAGCGCGCCTCCGACAGGCACGACAATGGCCCCTTGAGCCCGCGCACCTCGGGGAAGACGGCATCAGCGGGCAGACGGACGTCGGTCAGCGACAGCTCCGCCGTCACCGACGCACGCAGCGACATCTTCTTCGTGATCTCGCGCGCCTCGAAACCGGCGGTGTCCGTCGGCACGACGAAGCCGCGGATCTTGTCGTCGGTCTGCGCCCAGACGACGGCGACGTCGGCGATCGTGCCGTTCGTGATCCACATCTTCGTGCCGTTGAGCACCCAGTCGTCGCCGTCGCGCTTGGCGTGGGTGCGCATGCCGGCCGGGTCGGAACCGAAGTCGGGCTCGGTCAGGCCGAAGCATCCGACGGCGTCTCCCGCCGCCATCCGCGGCAGCCACTCGGTCTTCTGCTCCTCGCTGCCCCAACGCCAGATCGCGAACATCGCGAGGCTTCCCTGCACGCTGACGAGCGAACGTATACCCGAATCGGCAGCTTCGAGCTCGTGACACGCCATGCCGTACGCGGTCGCCGACGAACCGGCGCACCCGTAGCCGTCGAGGTGCATGCCGAGCAGCCCGAGCTCGCCGAGCCCCTTCGCGAGCTCACGCGCCGGGACGCTCGCCTCGTCATACCAGGTCGGCAGATTCGGACGCACGTGGTCGTCGCAGAAGCGTCGGACGAGGGCCTGGACGTCGCGCTCGTCGTCGCTCAGGAGCCCGTCGATCGCGACCAGACGGTTGAGTTCAGGGTTGCGGGAGAAATCACTCACGCCACCATCGTGCCTCACGCGGTGAGCGCCGGCCCCGTGTGCACCTGTGCGATCTGCGTCCCCATCCGCGATTCTTGGTCAGATTCGTCGGCGGCCCGGCGCTCGTCAGGCGACGTGGCGAAACGCCGCGACGAGGCTCGTCGCGGCGCGGTCGATGTCGGCGGATGTCGTGGCGCGCCCGAGCGTCAGGCGAATCGCGCCGAGCGAGACGCCGTCGTCACACCCCATGGCGACGAGTGTCGTTGCGGGGGAGTCGATTCCGGCGTGACACGCGCTGCCGGTGGACGCTTCGACGTCAGGCGCTGCCTCCAGCACCTCGCGCCCGAGGCGCCCCGGCAGGGAGATCATCAGCGTGTTCGGCAGACAGTTCTGCGCGGGGCTGAGGCGAACGAGGCCGGGCACGGCCGTCGAGAGGCGGAGCCACAGCTCGTCACGCAGGCTCATCATGCGCAAGGCATCGTCGGCGAGGCGCGAGAGTGCGAGCTGCGCGGCCCGCCCGAGGCCGACGATGCCGGCGACGTTCTCCGTCCCCGGACGCAGCCCGCGCTCCTGGCCCGCGCCGACGACGAGGGGCTCGATCGGTGTGCCACGCCTGACGTACAGCGCGCCGACGGCCTTGGGGGCGTACAGCTTGTGGCCGGCGAGGCTGAGCAGATCGACGCCGAGGTCGTCGACGTCGACGCCGATCTTCCCGACGGCCTGCGCCGCGTCGGTGTGGACGAGACCGCCCGCCGCGTGCACGCTCGCGGCGAACTCACGGACGGGTTGAATCGCCCCGGTCTCGTTCTGCGCGAGGATGATCGAGCCAAAGGCCACATGGTCGCGCGGCATGGGTGCGAGGTCGACGTGGCCGGCTCGCGTCACCGGCAGCGTCACGACGTCCCAGCCGTCGCGCGCGAGAAGCGCCATGGGCGCCGACGTCGCCGGGTGCTCCACGGCCGACGTCACGACGGTCGAACTCACGTCGGCCGCGGGCGACGCGCCAGCGCGACGAAGCGCCGCCGTCACGCCGCGGATGGCGAGGTTGTTCGCCTCCGTGCCGCCGGAGGTGAACGTCACCTCGTCCGCCGACGCACCGATGAGCGCAGCGACGTGCTCGCGCGCATCGTCGACGGCACGGCGGGCCAGGCGCCCGGCCGGGGTCGCGCTCGACGGGTTGCCGCAGTGCTCGGTGAGATACGGCCACATCGCCCCGGCGACCTCCGGCGCGACGGGCGTCGTGCCGTTGTGATCGAGGTAGACGGGGCGGGCGTCGTCAGGCCGAGAACTCATGCTGACGATCCTGCCGCGACGCAGGGGCGCATCCAACTCGCGGTGCTGGTGCGGCCGTCAGGGGGCCTCACACGAGCCGAAAGTGGACGGAAATCGCGGATGTGACGGAGATTCGCGAAGGGGGACGGGATTCGCAGATGGGGACGAGAATCGCCAATGTGGACGGAAAGCGCAGAGGTGGCAGGCGGGTCGGACGGTCGCCGCACGGGGGCATGGTGGTCGGATCGGGCCTCGAGTGCCGTCGCATCTGCCATCCTCGACGTCATGCGCATCGCCGTCATGCAGGACAAGGCCGTCGTCGGTGACGTCGACGCCAACCTCGCCATCACCGACCGTCGCGCGGGTGAAGCTGCCGCGCGCCGTGCTGACGTCCTCGTCACCCCCGAACTCTTCGTCACCGGCTACGCCCCGAAGCGGTTGCACACCGTCGACCCCACCCAGCAGATCGACATCGCGGGCGCCCTCGCCGCCACCGCGGCGCGTCACGGTATCGCCGTCCTCGCGAGCTATCCCGAGGTCGCGACGGCCGACGCTCCCGCCGCCCGGGGTGGCGTCGCGCCCGGTGAGACTGCTCGACACATCGCCGCCACGCTGTTCGACACCGACGGCCACCCGATCCTGCATTACCGCAAGGTCAACCTGTTCGACGACGACGAAGCCGCCGCCTTCAGCTCCGGAACAGACGCCCCCACCACCGTCGAACTCGCCGGGATGCGGGTGAGCGTCATCATCTGCTTCGACGTCGAATACCCCGAGATGACGCGCGCCGCGGCGCTCGCGGGCGCCGACGTCATCCTCGTCCCGACCGCGCTCACCGCAGGGGTCGACGACGTCCCCCAGGTGCTCGTGCGGGCTCGTGCCCTCGAGAACGGCGTCGGCCTCGCCTATGCGAACCACGTCGGCGTCGAGGACGGGCTCACGTTCGGCGGCGGCAGCGTCATCGTCGGGCCTGACGGCGGCCTCCTCGCCCAGGGCGGCGACGGCGCCGAACTCCTCGTCGCCGACATCACCCGCGACGATGTCGCCGCAGCCCGTGACGCCGTCCCCTACCTGGCCAAGCTGCGCCGCGACACCTACGCGTCCTGGCGCTGACGTCAGCCACAGCCCCTCGGCGTGCCCGCGCCGGCGAGCAAGAACGAGCGGCATGACTGACCACGAGCGGCAGACCACTCGCATCCAGCCAGAACGCTCGTCTTCACCTCTCGCCACGTCGAAGCACATGCGTTTCCCAACACGAAACAACTCGGCGATGTGTGACATCGTGGTCTGGCCCACAGACCCCTTCGAGAGGTGCCCCGTGTCCTCATCGCTCGACGAGCAGGCGCGTTCGAGACTCCCGTTCGGCGCCCAGCTCCTGCGGCGCAAGCCGATCGGGCTGACGCTCGCGCAGGCCGAGGCGACCTCCGCCGGGCGCAGCCTGCACCGCAGTTTCGGTGTCCTGCAGCTGACGATGATCTCGGTCGGGGCGACGCTCGGCACCGGCATCCTCGTCGTCCTCGGTGAGACGGTGCCCGAGGCTGGCCCGGCGATCTGGATCTCGTTCGTCATCGCCGGCGTCGCCGCGCTGCTGTCGGCGTTCTCCTACGCCGAGATGGCGGGCCTCGTGCCCGTCGCCGGGTCGAGCTACAGCTACACCTACGCGACGATGGGTGAGGGCCTCGCGTGGGTGTGCGGGTGGTGTCTCGTCCTCGAGTACGCGGTGAGCGTCGCGGCCGTCGCCGTCGGGGCGGGGCAGTACGTCAACGAGACACTCGACTCGTTCGGCCTGGGCCTGCCCGAGGCCGTCGCGAACCCACCCGGGGCGGGCGGCGTCGTCAACGTCCCCGCAGCCCTCGTCGTCCTGCTCGCGACGGCCCTGCTCGCACGCGGCGCGCGGGAGAGTGCGCGCGTCAACACGATCATCGTCGTGCTGAAGATCGCCATCCTCGTCTTCTTCTGCGCGGTCGCGTTCACCGCGTTCAAGGCGGGCAACTTCGCACCGCTGGCCCCGATGGGTGCCGCGGGCGTCTCCGCCGCCGCGAGCACCGTGTTCTTCTCGTACATCGGTTTCGACGCCGCATCCACGGCCGGTGAGGAGGCGCGCGATCCGAAGCGGGATCTGCCGCGCTCGATCCTGCTGTCCATGATCATCGTGACGGTGCTGTACGTCGCGGTCGCCGTCGCCGCCATCGGAGCCCGCGAGTGGCACTGGTTCGACGGGCGCGAGGCGCCGCTCGTGCAGATCATGCGTGAGATCACGGGGGCCTCGTGGGTCGCGTTCATCTTCGCGGTGACGTCGGTGCTCGCCATCTTCAGCGTCGTGCTGACGGTGCTGTTCGGCCAGATCCGCATCCTGTTGTCGATGTCGCGCGACGGCCTCGTGCCGCGCGTCTTCGGCGTCATCTCCCCGCAGACGGCCACGCCGGTGCGCAGCACCCTGATCGTCGGCGGCGTCGTCGCGGTGACGGCGGGCCTCATCCCGCTCGGTGAGTTGGCCGACGCGACGAGCATCGGCACGCTGTTCGCGTTCGCCCTCGTCAACGTCGCCGTCATCTATCTGCGCGTGCGCAACCCGAAGCTGCCGCGCGCATTCACGGTGCCGCTGTACCCGCTGCTGCCGGCCGCCGGCGCGCTCATCTGTCTCTACCTCATGGCCAACCTCAGTTCCTCGACGTGGGTCGTGTTCGGCGTGTGGATGGCCGTCGGCGTCGCCGTCTACCTCGGCTACGGCCGCCGTCACTCCCGCCTCGCCACGCTCGACCAGGCGACCTATGAGCGTCACCTCGAGGACGACCTCGACCCCGACCATCCACTCCGAGAAGGAGACACCCCGCGATGACCGCTGTCACCGAGTTCCCGCACGATCGCGACGAGCACGCGGGCGATGCGCCCGTCACGATGCTCAACCCCGACTTCCCGTTCAGCTACGACGAATACCTCGCCCACCCCGAGGGTCTCGGCAGCGTGCCGGAGGAGATGTACGGCACCGAGGTCGCCGTCGTCGGCGCCGGCCTGTCAGGCCTCATCACCGCGTACGAGCTGATGAAGCTGGGCCTCAAGCCCGTCGTCCACGAGGCCGACCGCATCGGTGGCCGGTTGCGCACCGACAGTTTCAGCGCCGCCCCGGACGTCGTCGCCGACCTCGGTGGCATGCGTTTTCCCGTCTCCGGCCGCGCGCTCTACCACTACATCGACGCGATGGGCCTCGAGACGGAGGCGTTCCCGAACCCGCTGTCGGACGTCACGCCGAGCACCGTCATCGAGCTCGGCGGCGAGGCGCACTACGCGCGCACGCCCGACGAACTGCCGCAGTTCTTCCGCGACGTCGCGGACGCGTGGAAGGCCGCCGTCGACGACGGCGCGCGCTTCACCGAGATGCAGGACGCCATCCGCGCTCGTGACACGAAGCGCATCAAGCAGATCTGGAACGAGCTCGTGCCGACGATGGACGAGCAGACGTTCTACGGCTTCATCGCCGCCTCCGAATCGTTCAAGAAGGCCGGTTTCGCGGCGCGTGAGGCGTTCGGTCAGGTCGGTTTCGGCACGGGTGGCTGGGACACGGACTTCCCGAACTCCATCCTCGAGATCCTGCGCGTCGTCTACACCGACGCCGACGATCAGCACCGCCGCATCCTCGGCGGAGCGCAGAAGTTGCCCGAGGCGTTGTGGTCGCACGCGCCCGAGAAGCTCGCCCATTGGCCGGCCGGCACCACCCTGGCGAGCCTGCACGACGGGGCGCCGCGCGGCGCCGTCGCCGCCATCCGGCGTCATGAGAGCCGCGACCTCGAGGTCACCGAGCGATGGGGGCGCAAGGCGAAGTACCCGGCGCTCGTCACGACGTGCCAGTCGTGGTTGCTGTCGACGCGCATCACGACCGAGGAGGCGCTGTTCAGCCCGCAGATGTGGATGGCGATCGAGCGCAGCCACTACATGAGCAGTTCGAAGACGTTCGTCATGGTCGATCGCCCGTTCTGGAAGGACATCGACCCCGCCACGGGCCGTGACGTCATGTCGATGACCCTCACCGACCGCCTCAACCGCGCCACCTACCTGCTCGACGACGGCCCGGACCGGCCCGCCGTCATCCTGCTGTCGTACACGTGGAACGACGACGCGCTCAAGTGGCTCGCGCTCGATGCCGACGAGCGCGTCGAGCTCATGCTGCACTCGCTCGCCCAGATCTACCCGGACGTCGACATCGCGAGCCACATCATCGGTCAGCCAATCACCGTCTCGTGGGAATCCGATCCCAACTTCATGGGCGCGTTCAAGGCCAACCTGCCGGGGCACTACCGGTATCAGCAGCGGCTGTTCACCCACTTCGCCCAGGACGAGCTGCCGGAGCACCAGCGCGGCATCTTCCTCGCCGGCGACGACATCTCGTGGACGGCCGGTTGGGCCGAGGGCGCCGTCCAGACCGGCCTCAACGCGGTGTGGGGTGTGGTCCGTCACCTCGGCGGAAGTTCGTCTCCGGAAAACCCCGGGCCAGGGGAGCTGCTCGGCGAGTACGGCCCCATCGCCCTGGACTGACGGCGAAAAAGGACTCTGACGGCTTTTCTGGGGAGAGCGGTGAGATCCGGCGTAGGGTTTACCGCAATACAACCAAGAGGGAGCCGGCGTGAAGTCACTACCAGTGCAAGGGGTGCGTGAGAACGTCGCCATCGGCGCCCGGCTGCGCAACGCCCGGCTGGCGCGCCGCTACACCCTCGAGCAGGCCGCGCAGCTCGCCGGCATGACGAAGGGGTTTCTCAGCCGCGTCGAACGCGACCTCACGTCGCCGTCCGTCGCCTCTCTCGTGACGCTGTGCCAGGTGCTGCAGATCGAGGTCGGCTCGCTCTTCGAGGCACCCCGCACGTCGCTCATCAAGCTCGCCGACGCACCGGTCGTCGACATGGGCGGCACGGGCATCGACGAGCGCCTCGTCACGGGTCGTCAGGAACGTTCCGTGCAGATGCTGCGCGCCGTCATCCAACCCGGCGGGGCCGGTGAGGCCGAACCGTACGCCATCGACTGCGAGCTCGAGATCTGGCACGTCGTCTCCGGCGCGCTCGACGTGACGCTGCACGACGCCACGCACCGACTCGAGGCCGGCGACACCCTCACCTTCCCCGGCCGCGAACCACACACCTGGCGCAACGCCGCCGACGGCGAGAGCGTCGTCATCTTCACCCTCATCCCCGTCGCGCGTTGACGGGGCTCAGGGCACCTGCACGTGGTTGTCACCCTCGACGCACTGGCTGACGAGGGTGCCACCGACGGCTTCGAGGTAGCTGCGGATGCTGCGCGCGCTCGATATCAAGAGTGATCGCTCGCAAGGTTCACACCCGGGTTGAGGGTCCCATTCGGGTCGAAGACGCGCCGCAGTTCGCGCTGGATGCGCGTGTTCGTCTCGCCGAGCTCGACGGGCAGCATGCTCGCCTTGAGGCGCCCGACGCCGTGCTCACCGGTGATGGTGCCGCCGAGATCGAGGCCGAGCTGCATGATCTCCTCGAA
Source organism: Dermacoccus sp. CCH2-D9 (assembly GCF_001556795.1). NCBI lineage: Bacteria > Bacillati > Actinomycetota > Actinomycetes > Micrococcales > Dermacoccaceae > Dermacoccus > Dermacoccus sp. CCH2-D9. The sequence goes on along the minus strand of NZ_LSJT01000051.1, from coordinate 8,481 downwards.
CGCGGCGTAAGCGCGACGCTTATCGTCCACGGCCTCGGGAGTGTCGCCGGGGGAGTAGAGCACGGCGGGGTGCATGTTGCCGTCGCCGAGGTGGCCGGCCGTCGCGACGCGTACGCGGTGCTTCTTGCCGAGCGCCCGCACGCCGTCGACGAGTTCGCCGGTGCGTCGCAGAGGCACGCAGACGTCGTCGACGAGGTCGCGGCCCATCGCCTCGAACGCGTTGCCGACGAGGCGCCGCGCAGCGGTGAACTGCAGTGACTCCGCGACGGATTCGGCGACGAACACCTCCGCGCCGGCCTCCTCGGCGAGGCGCGAGAACGCCGCGAACTCGACGTCCTGACGTGTGGCGTCGTCACACCCGACGATGAGCATGCCGTCGACGGACTCGTCGAAGCCGAGATCGGCCATGCGCTGCACCGCGGCGAGCGTCGGGCCGTCCATGAACTCCAGCATCGACGGGCGCCCGCCGGCCTCGAGGTAGGTTGCCGCCACCTCGCACGCACGCGACGCCGAGTCGAACAGTGCGACGGCGACCAGTTCGTCGTCAGGCGCCGGGACGAGAGAGAGCGTCACCTCCGTGACGACACCGAGCGTGCCCTCCGACCCGACGATGAGGCCCGTGAGGTCGTACCCCGCGACGCCCTTCGCCGTCGGAGTGCCGGTGCGCATGACGCTGCCGTCGGCGAGCACGACCTCGAGCGCACGCACGAACTTCTTCGTCACCCCGTACTTGACGCAGCACAGGCCCCCGGCGTTCGTCGCGACGTTGCCGCCGATCGAGGAGATGCGCCACGAGCCCGGGTCCGGGGGATAGAACAGGCCCTGCTCACGCACAGCGTCCGACAGATCGCCGTTCAGCACACCCGGTTCGACGACGGCGATGCGCTCGGCAGGGTTGATGGTCTTGATCGCGTTCATACGGGAGACATCGAGCACGACGCACCCGTCGATCGCGTTCGCGCCACCCGACAGCCCGGTGCCCGCACCCCGCGTGATGACGGGCACGCCACGCTCGTTCGCCCACCGCAGCGTCGCGACGACGTCGTCACGGCACGTAGCGCGCACGAGGGCGATCGCCGCACCCACCTCTTCGACGGGGGATCGGTCACGGCTCGCGGCGTCGACGACGTCGGGGTCGGTGACGAGCGTGCCGCTCAGCTGCGCGGCGAGGACGTCGAGGTCGTCCGCGTCCGGGACGGCTGGTGCCGTGGCCGCGGAAGCCTCGTCGGGGGTGGGCTGCTCGCGCTGATCGGGGGTGCTCATGCGGTCTCCTCGTGAGGTGGGCGGTCTTCGGGGCGCGATGGGGCGCGTCGTGACTCAGCAGGGACGCCGATGCCGCCGTCCGCTCCAGCGGGCGAGCGGACGGCGGCATCGTCAAGCCGAGGCGGGCAAGTGCCTCAGCGTGCGGTCGGCGTGGCGTCGAGTTCGACGTCGGCGGGGCGGTGGACGCGGGCGTCCCACTCGGCGCGCACCGCGTCGTCCGTCTTCGGCGTCGCGAGGGAAGCGACGACGAACGTGACGAGCGAGGCGATGAGGCCGTAGTAGATCGGCTCATTGGCGAGGACGCCGCTCAGGGTGTCGCCGAGCTTGTTCGCCTGGTAGACCATCCCGGCCACGGTGACGAGCGTGCCGACGAGCATCGAGATCGCGGCGCCCGTGCCGTTGGCGCGTTTCCACACGAAACCGCCGAGGATGGCGACGAGCAGGCCGCCGACGAGGATGTCGTACGCCACCGTCAGCGACGCGACGACGAGGTCGCCGCCGTTGTCGAGGCGCGCCATGAGGATCGAGATGAGCACCGTCAGCACGCCGAGGCCGAGGACGAACGCGCGGTTCTCCTTGATGTTCTTCTCGCTGTGCGGGTCGGACGCATCATCGTTCGCGGCGTGCGAGCCTGTGCTCTTCAGGGCGTCGTGGTCGCTGTAGGCGTCGACGGCGACGTCGTCGACCGCGCGGGCACGGCCCGTCAGGAACGGGACGACGTCGTTGCGGGCCACCGTCGCGCACGCGATGAGCGCGCCGGACGCCGTCGACATCATCGCCGCGACGGCGGCGGCGAGCACGAGACCGCCGATGCCGACGGGCAGGATCTTGTCGGCGACCTCGGCGTAGACGTCGTTCTTCGCCTTGATGCCGTCGCCGAGGACGGCGTGCGCGCCCATGCCGATGATCGCGCCGGCCGCACCGTAGAGGATGCAGTAGACACCGGCCATGGTGCCGCCGAGACGCGCTACCTTCGGGGTGCGCGCGGTGAAGACGCGCTGCCAGATGTCCTGGCCGATGAGCATGCCGAACATGTAGACGACGAACCACGTGATGATCGTCTGCGTGTCGGCGCCGACCTTGCCGCCGGCGATGGCGAAGTAGTCGTCGCCCAGGCGCTCGCGGATGCCGGAGAAGCCGTCGGCCTTGACGAGCACGAACGGCAGCATGAGCGCAAAGATGCCGACCGTCTTGATGATGAACTGCACCTGGTCGGCCAGGGTGATCGACCACATGCCGCCGATGACGGAGTACACGAGCACGACGGCGCCGCCGATGGCGATGCAGATCCAGCTGTCGAGGCCCGTCAGCACGTGCAGGACGGTGGCGTACGCGCCGGTCGAGGTGACGACGAGGAACATCGTGTAGAGCATCATGACGATGCTGGACGCGCCCGCGGCGCTCTTGCTGCCGTAGCGCAGTTTCAGCATGTCGCTGACGGTGTAGACGCGCAGCTTCGAGATGGTGCCGGCGAACAGCAGCGACAGCAGGAGCACGCCGACGCCGATGGCGACGACGAGCCACATGCCCGACAACCCCATCTTGTAGCCGAGGCCGACCCCGCCGACCGTGGAGGCGCCACCGAGGACGACGGCCGCCATCGTGCCGGTGTAGAGGAAGGTGCCGAGGCGGCGGCCGGCGACGAGGTAGTCGCTCGAGTTCTGGGTGCGCGAGCGGCCCCAGAACCCGAAGCCGAGCATGGCGACGAGGTAGAGGACGACGATCACGAGGTTGAGGTCCACGAGGGCCTCCTTGGATCCGGGTGGCATGGCTCTGGCATGAGTCCACGGTGAACCGTATGAATATACGAGATCGACTCGTGACAAACGAGAGATTCGCATCGGTAAACACGTCCGTTAATCTGATCGTGACCTGATGAGTGGCCGTTCGACGGCTCGACGGGGTGCTCGCACCGGGCGTGCGCACGCCTCGTCGGAAGAGGAAGAGGACGAGATGGATCACCCCCGCATCGAGGCCGGCGGCAACGTCGGGCCCGTCAATGCCGCCCTCACGCCGCGGTACGCCGGCCTCGGCACGTTCGCGCGCCTGCCGCGCATCGAGGACGTCTCGAAGGCCGACGTCGCCGTCGTCGGCATGCCGTTCGACACCGGCGTCTCCTACCGCCCCGGTGCGCGTTTCGGCGCGACGCACGTGCGCGAGAGCTCGCGTCTGCTGCGCCCGTTCAACCCGGCGCAGTCCGTGTCGCCGTTCGCGCAGATGCAGATTGCCGATGCCGGTGACATCGCGCTCAACCCCTTCGACATCGAGTCGGCGCTGAAGGAAGCGGAGGAGGGTGCACGTCAGTTCGTCGACGAGGGCACCTCGCTCATCACGATCGGCGGCGACCACACCCTCGCCCTGCCGCTGCTGCGCGCGCACGCGAAGAAGCACGGCCCCGTCGCGCTGCTGCACTTCGACGCGCACCTCGACACGTGGGACACCTACTTCGGCGCCAAGTACACGCACGGCACGCCGTTCCGCCGCGCGTTCGAGGAGGGCCTCATCGACTCCTCCGGCGTCTGCCACGTCGGCACGCGCGGCCCGCTCTACGGCACGCAGGACCTCGAGGACGACGCGCGCTTCGGCTTCGGTGTCGTGACGAGCAACGACGTCATGCGCATGGGCGTCGACGAGGTCGTCGGGTTCCTGCGCGAGCGCGTAGGCGACCGTCCGCTGTACGTCTCGCTCGACATCGACGTGCTCGACCCCGCGCACGCGCCGGGCACCGGCACCCCCGAGCCGGGCGGTCTGACGTCGCGTGAGCTGCTCGAGATCCTGCGCGGCCTGCGCGGCACGAACCTCATCGGCGCCGACGTCGTCGAGGTCGCACCGCCCTACGACCACGCCGAGCTGACGGGCCTGGCCGCCGCCAACGTCGTCTACGAGTACATGTCGCTGCTCGCGCTCGGTGCGGACGCCGCGCCCGGCGGGCCCGCGTACGGCGAGTCCGGCACGGTGTACGGGGCCCAGCGGTGAGCGAGCAGATCCGTCACCCCGAGCCCGAAGCCGTCGCGCCGACGGGCGAGGGCGAGAAGATCCGCAACGGTGGCGACCTCGTCGTCGAGACGCTCGAAGCGCTCGGCACGACGACGGTGTTCGGCATTCCCGGTCAGCATGCGCTGGGCCTGTTCGACGCGCTGCGCCGCTCGGGGCTGCACTTCATGAGCTCGCGCGTCGAGAACAACGCAGCCTTCGCGGCCGACGGCTACTCGCGCGTCTCAGGCAAGCCGGCTGCGCTGTTCCTGTCGACCGGGCCGGGTGCCCTGACGGCGCTGCCCGGGCTGCAGGAGGCGTACGCGACGAGCGTGCCGATGGTCGTCGTCGCCTCGCAGGTGCCCGTCTCGGGCCTCGGCGGCGCGCGTCGCGGCATGCTGCACCAGCTCGACGAGCAGCGCCGCGCCGCCATCGACGTGACGAAGTCGCAGCGCACGGTGACGCACCACGCCGCCATCCCGACGGCCATCGAGTCGGCGTGGGTCGAGGCGATGACGTATCCGCGCGGGCCCGTGTGGGTCGAGGTGCCGCAGGACGTGCTGCTCGCGAAGACGGAGATCCCGCCGATCCGCACGGCCGTCTCGGCGCCGACGCCGGAGGGGCCGCGCCCCGAACTCGTCTGGGCTGCAGTGAAGTTGCTCGCGGGCGCGAAGCGCCCTGCCATCGTCGCCGGTGGTGGCGTGCGCCGCGCCGGCGCCGAGAGGGCGCTGCTCGCCCTGGCGGAGAAGCTCGACGCACCCGTCGTCTGCTCGCCGGGTGGCAACTCGGGTTTTCCGGTCGATCACCCGTTGTCGATGGGTTCGTGGGTCGAGGACCGTGCGGTCACCGACCTGCTCGCCGACGCCGACGTCCTGCTCGCCGTCGGCACCTCGCTCGGCGAGGTGACGTCGAACTACTTCACGCTGAAGCCGGCAGGCAAGCTCATCCATGTCGACGCCGAGCCGCGCGTGCTCGAGTCGAACCACCCCGCGCTCGGCATCGCGTGCGACGCGAAGGCGGCGCTCGATGCGTTCGTCGCGGCGTTCCCGGCAGAGGCGCCCGCGGGGCGCGCGTCGGGAGCGGAGCGTGCTGCCGAAGTGCGCAAGGCGATCGTCGCCCGGCTCGACGGTCAGGATCTCGCCCACGAGCGCGCGTTCATGGACGCCATCCGCGCCGGCATCCCCGACGAGGTGCCGACGTTCTGGGACATGACGATCGCCGCCTACTGGGCCTGGAACTGCTGGGACGGCCGCTCCGGCGGCTTCCACTCGGGTCAGGGCGCCGGCGGGCTCGGGTTCGCGTTCCCGGCCGCGCTCGGCGGCGCCGTCGCGCTCGCGGAGAAGCGCGGCGCAAAGCTGACGGACGTCGACGCGGCGTTCTCCGTCGGCGGGCACGAGCGCGTCGTCGCCGTCGCTGGTGACGGCTCGTCGATGTACTCGATCGCCGAACTCGCGACGGCCGTGCAACACGGCATCCCCGTCACGTGGCTCATCGTCGACGACGGCGGCTACGGCATCCTGCGCGAGTACATGGAGGCGACGTTCGGCCAGGCGACGCACACCGAACTGGCACGGCCGGACTTCGTCGCCTTGGCGGAGTCGTTCGGTGTCGAGGCTCAAGAGGTGGCTGTGGGTGACGAGGTCGGCTACGGCGAGTTGACGGACGCCCTGCGCGCGACGTTCGCCGCCGATGTCAACGGCCCGCGCGTCATCGTCGTCAAGACCCACCTCGAGATGTTCGCGATGAGCTGACCCCTCTGCGATTCCTGTCCCCTTCTGCGATTTTCGTCCACCTTCACGAAGGTGAACAAAAATCGCAGATGAGGACGTAGATCGCCGTTGGGTACGGGATGGCGAGAGTGAGGGGGGCGGCGGCTTCGCGGTGCAGTCGGGGACTCTCAGGGCGTGCCGGGGGCGCGCGGCGCGCCGTGGGGTGAGGGCGTCGGCGGTTCCTTGTAGGCGTCGACGAACGTCGCGAACGAGCTGACGAGACGTTCGCGTTCGCCGGCGGGCAGAGCGGCGAGGGCGTCGTCGACGCGGTCGAGGTGACGTCCGACGCTGCGCTCGTAGAGCGCCGCGCCGTCGTCGCTCGCCTCGAAGAGCCAAGCGTGAGACCCGGATTCGCGGAATCGCCGGACGACGCCGGCCCGCACCGCAGCGTTGACCTGACGGTTCGCCGTTGACTGCTCGAGCTCAAGTTCGCACGCGATCTGCTTGAGCGTGCGCGGCGGGCCGTCGCCCGTCAGCAGCCACAGCAGGCGGCCCTCGGCGATGCGCAACTCGCTCGCCTGCTCCTCGGCGCGGCGCATGATGTCGAAGTGAGAGAGCAGGCGCGCCATGGTGCGGGCACGGTCGCCGTTGCCGTCGTCGGCGGCGGTGTCGATGTCGCTCGCCACGTCTGCCGCCATCCCGTCACCCCGCTTGTTGCTTCGTACAACTAAATGTAATCTCATCGGGTAGGTATGTAATTTACACAAACGGAGTGGTCACTTGTCCTCACCCACCGCGCCGACCGGGGCCGCCCCCGCGATGCGCTTCTCCCCGATGACGGTCGTCGCCGTCCTCTGCATCGGCAGCCTCAGCGGCGCGCTCATGCAGTCCCTCGTCATCCCGATCCAGCGCGAACTGCCGGAGCTGCTGCACACGTCCGCGAGCAACGCCTCCTGGGCGGTGACGGCGACGCTGCTCGCCGGCGCCGTGACGATGCCTGTCACCGGCCGCCTCGCCGACATGTACGGCAAGAAGCGAGTCCTGCTCGTATCGGCGACGCTGCTCGTCCTCGGTTCGGTCGTCGCGGCGCTGTCGAGCACCCTCGCGCCGTTCCTCGTCGGCCGCGCGCTGCAGGGCATGGCGATGGGCTACATCCCGGTCGCCATCAGTCTCGTGCGCGAGGTCGCTCCGCCCGCGCGTGCGACGGGCGCCGTCGCCGCCGTCAGCGCGACGCTCGGTGTCGGTGGTGCGCTTGGTCTGCCGCTCGCAGCGTGGATCGCGCAGGACTACTCGTGGCACGACCTGTTCTGGCTGTCCGCGGTGCTCGCCGCCGTCGTCGTCGTGCTGACGGCGTTCGTCGTGCCGCACATCCACGACGAGCACCCGGCGCACATCGACCCTGTCGGCATCATCGGTCTCGCCGTGGGTCTGGTCTCGGCGCTCGTCGGTGTCTCGAAGGGCTCCGAATGGGGGTGGGGCAGTGGGCGCACGATCGGCAGCATCGTCGCCGGTGTCATCGTGCTGCTCGTCTGGGGCGCGTACGAGCTGCGTCACCACGATCCGCTCGTCGACCTGCGCACCATGGCGCGCCGCCCGGTGTTGTTCACGAACCTCGCGGCCGTGCTCGTCGGATTCGGCATGATGGCGCAGTCCATCATCGTGCCGCAGCTGCTCGAGATGCCCGAGGCCACCGGGTACGGTCTCGGCCAGTCGATCCTGCACGCCGGGCTGTGGATGGCTCCCGCGGGCCTCATGATGATGGCGTTCGCGCCCGTCTCGAGCGCGCTCATCACGCACCGCGGTGCGCGGGTGACGCTCGCCACCGGTGCGCTCGTCATCAGCATCGGCTACGTCATCGCGCTGTTCCTCATGAACGCGCCGTGGCAGCTCATGGTCGCCTCGTGCGTCGCGTCGGCGGGTGTCGGCATCGGTTACGCCGCCATGCCGACGCTCATCCTCGACAACGTGCCGATGCACGAGGCCGGCGCCAGCGTCGGCGTCAACGGCCTCATGCGTTCGGTCGGCACGACCGTCGCCGGCGCCGTCATGGCCGCCGTGCTGACGAGCCGCACGACCGTCCTCGCGCCGGGGACGCCCGCCATCCCGACGGAGGGCGCGTTCAAGGTGTGCTTCATCATCGGGGCCTGCGCCGCCGTCGCGGGCGCCGCCATCGCGATGCTCGTCCCGCGACGTGTGCGCCCCGACGCCGAGGCCCAGCCGGCCGGCGTCGACCTCGCACCGGAGGGCGCCGTCGTCGCGGGCTGAACCCGTCGCTCACGGTGAGCTCGAACGTCGCCCGCGAAGGCGTCAGATCTGACGCGTTCGCGGGCGACGTTCGTCATGAATGGCTGACGTCGGATGCAGTACCCCGATGGCGCGACATGTCGCGCAAGTGGGGATGCTGTGACGCAAGAACGCCCCACTCGTGCGACGTGACGCACGAGTGGGGCGTTCTCAGGCCCCGAGGGTCAGGTGGGCGTACTTCGTCAGCCCGCGATCACTTCGGCGGTCCGACGCGCGCCCGAAGGGGGCGGGG
>NZ_LSJT01000050.1:0-8699 GCF_001556795.1 Dermacoccus sp. CCH2-D9 | reverse complement strand
ACAATCGCCCCACCCAACTCGTCAAACAAGTTCAGACGCGTGACACTAGGTGCCCCGTTCCGACTGGCATTGCGAGCCGTCCCGCATCGTGGGTCGTTCGGTGGGCTGCTGCGCACGGTTACGGCCATCGTCTATTCCCGGCCGCACCGCATCATGTTGCATCCGGCGTTCGGCATCCCGCTATTCCTGCTCACCTACTACGGCCTCTACCTCAGCGACCTCGGCTCCCGGCTCCTCGGGACCTGGGCGGGCCACAACGGCCTCGAGATCGGCTTCCTGGCCGCAGGGGTCCTGTTCGCCGTCCCGATCCTCACGGTCGGACCGGGGCCGGTCCACCCCACCCATCTCGGCCGGATGCTCGACGTCTTCGCCGAGATGGCCCTGCACGCGTTCTTCGGCGTGCTGATCATGATGACACCGACGACCGTGGTCGCCGCGTTCGCCGCACCCCCACGGTCCTGGGGAATCGATCCTGTCGCCGACCAGCAGATCGCCGGCGGGCTTGCCTGGTCCTACGGCGAGGGACCCGCCACCGCGATCGTCGCATATCTGGTGTGGCGATGGTACCGCTACGACTCTGCCAGGTCCGCTTCAGCCGACCGCGACGCCGATCGGAGTGGGGACCCCGAACTGGCCGCGTATAACCGATACCTGGCCGTCCTCGCAGCACGTGACGGCCGTGGTGATACCGAGACGACGCAGGCGGGACGGGGCTCAGATCGGTAGTGCCGGCCCGGACCTGCGATAGTGCCGACTCCCTCGCTGTGAGAAGCGGACTCGACACCGTCGCAGCGTCGAGATGAGGCCCCCCTGCCTGAATTGCGGACGGCTGGCCTGGCGTTCGTCCGCGGGACGGGCAAGTTCCTCGCCGGGCGGTCGGTCCTGTGCCTTGCCTACGATCGGGTTTCGGGGTCATCCTCGCGGTGCAGCAGCCGGGCCTGCGGGACTGGTCGGACACGGCCCCCGGGACGGTATCAGCCGGCGCGGGCGCACGACAGCTGATCCGTCCACGCCGCGAGTGCGCCGGAAAGCGGCGACCAAGTGTGGCGACCGCATGAGTGGGGCCGGCCGGCACCTCGGAACTGGTCGGCCGTTGATCATTCTTGCCTGTGCGAGGCAGAGTCGCCGCGCCCGGCCGGCTCCGGGGAGCCGCCCATCATGCGCAGCATGCCGATACTGCCGGTGCGGAGGAACACGGTCAGCAGGGCGGCGGCGAGTGCGAGGAAGGCGATGTTCAGCCAGGTGGTGTAGTTCCAGCTGATGCCGGTCTCGGCGACCGCCAGGCTCCGGTCGTGCGGGACCATGCCGAGCGGGCCGAAGATCAATTCGACGGCGTACCCGGCGATGACCATTGCGGCGTAGAAGACCAGGCAGATCCGGGACGTGGCCTTCCAGCCGTAGTACTTCTTGTAGATGAGGATGATCGGGATGATGATCAGGTCGGCGAACAGGAAGCTGACCACGCCGCCGAAGCTGATCCCGCCGTTCCACAGCACCGCCGCCAGTGGCACGTTCCCGACCGAGCAGACGAAGCTGATCACGGCCAGCAGTGGCCCGATCAGCGGGCCCAGCACGAACGAGGCGACCGGGTCTTCGGTGAAGAACACTGCCTGCAGCCAGGCCTTGGGCACCCAGGCGGCGAACGCGCCGGCGATCAGCAGGCCCAGCACGATGTCGCGGAGCACGGCCGCCCAGTCCATCACGAAGTAGCGCGAGACCGCGGTCACGCCGTCCCGGGAGAGCAGCCGGGCCCAGAATCCGGCGTCGCCCTGGACGGACATGTCCATGGCGGCGTGGCCCTCCATCGACCCGGCGAGCCTCTGCTCGGCCTGCCGCCGCGCCGCCTCGACGATCCGGCCGCGCATCCAGAGCCTGAATCCGAGCGCGACCAGCACGATCATGATCGGGCCGCCGACGAACTCCGCGGCGGTGAACTGCCAGCCCATCACGAACCACAGGACCAGCCCGAGCTCGAGCACCAGGTTGGTCGAGGCGATCTCGAAGGCCATCGCCGCCGCGAAGTCCGCGCCCTTGCGAAACAGCGCCCGGGCCAGCGCGACCGCGGCGTAGGAGCAGGACGAGGACGCCGCGCCGAACAGTGCGGAGACCGCGATCGATCTCGGCGAGTCGTCGGCCATCAGCTGCGTGACGCGCTCCTTGCGCACCACCGCCTGGATGACGCCGGACAGCGTGAAGCCGAGCACGAGGGGCCAGAGGATCTGCCAGCCCATCGAGCCGGCCATCGCCAGCGCGTCGACGGCTGCGCTCAGGACGTCCATCAGGATTCGTTCCTCCCGGCAACACGGTCAGCGACTGTTCGGCCATCCGGTCCCGTACCCGGACGCGGCCCGTCCACGCGCGGATTGCGCCGAGCTGCCTGAGAAACCGGGACGACGATGCTGGTGGCGCATCGGCGTCGCCGCGGCCAGCGGCTGGCCCCGAGCACCTACCTAGCCGATGCTGAGACCAGCGAGCTGCTCAGGGGTGCCGGTGACGACAAGGCGCAGGTCGGCGTGGTCGTCGTCGATCTGCCAGTCGACGAACGAGCAGCAGGCGCTCTCGGTCGCGACCAGATCGCGCAGCCGCCGCGCTGAGTCGCCGGTCCGGGCGTAGTGCACGACCAGTCTGGCCTCTCCGCGCTCGACCTCGAGGAGGTAGTCGTCGTCGAAGGCTCGCCACCTCTCGAGCTGCTGCTTGCCCGCGGTCGGCGCGAGCGCGCAGGCGATCGGCAGCCCGCCCAGCGGTCCGACCGGCGACTCGAGCCCCGTCACCGCCGACGTCGGCGCGCGACCGATGGCTGCGCGCAGCTGATCGACGGTCGGCGACCCGGCCAGCCCGGCAGGAGTGCGGAACACCCGGCAGGCGAGCCCGACCGGTGTGTGCTCGTCGGCGAAGGGGTCGACGCCGTCGACGAGGACGGTCGGGGACCCGTGGAACTCGAGGCGGGCGGCGTCGTCGGCGGTCTCGACTCGCTGATGCGCGACGCGGACGTCCGATCGGCCGTCGAGGGCCTCGGCGAGCCGCCGGTCGATCACCTCCCAGTTCGGGCACCCGTCGAAGTACTGCAGCGTGATCTCCAACATCTTCTCCTCTCAATCCTGTCTGCGGCTCGGCAGCCGTCGTCAGCTCCGCTCGCCAGCCTCTTCGGAACTGAGCCGTGCCGAAGAACTCGGGGAGTCTTCTGGCGATGAGCCGTCGTGGAGCATCAGGAACGCCCCGGTGACCGCGCCCACGACGATGACGATGTCGGCGACGTTCCCGATGAACCAGTCGCCGTAGGCCAGGAAGTCCACGACGTGGCCGCGGGCGAAGCCGGGGGCGCGGAAGAGCCGGTCCCCGGCGTGCGAGGCCGCCGCACCGCCGACGGCACCGATCACGACCGCCCACCGAAGACGCCGGACACGGAACGCGAAGACGACCGCGGCGACCGCGGCCGCGACAGCGACCAGCGCGAACACCCAGGTCGAGCCCTCGCCGAAGGAGAACGCCGCACCGGGGTTGTACGCCAGCTGGAGTCCCAGCAGCTCGCCGACGAGCGGGATGCGCTCCTGCGTCGAGAGGGTGGCCTCAGCCCATGCCTTGGTCCCTTGGTCGACCAGGACGACCAAACCGCCGAGCAGGAAGGTCCCCGCTACCAGGAGCGTCCGCCTCGGACCATGAGCGATCCGGGCAGTGGACCCGCGGACCGCGTCCTTCGCCCGCATCAGCCCGCTGCCTGAGGCTTGCGGGCACGCGCGGCGCGCAGCCCGTTGGCGATGACGACGACCTCGGCGACCTCGTGGACGAGGACGACCGCGGCCAGGCCGAGCACGCCGGTGATGGCCAGGGGCAGCAGCACGGTGATGATCGCCAGGGACAGCACGATGTTCTGGTTCATGATCGCCCGGCCGCGGCGGGCGTGGCGCAGCGCCTGCGGGATCAGGCCGAGGTCGTGGCCGGTGAAGGCGACGTCGGCGGACTCGATCGCGGCGTCGGAGCCGGTCGCTCCCATCGCGATGCCCACGGTCGCCCCGGCCAGGGCGGGAGCGTCGTTGATGCCGTCGCCGATCATCGCCGTGGGCGAGGCCTCGGAGAGCTGGGCGACGATGCGGGCCTTGTCCTCGGGCCGCAGCTCGGCGTGCACGTCGCCGATCCCGGCGCGCTGCGCGAGCGCGTGCGCGGTGCGGGCGTTGTCGCCGGTGAGCATGCTCACCTCGACGCCCTGGGCCCGCAGCGTGCGCACGACCTCGGGGACCTCGGGGCGCAGCTCGTCGCGGACGCTGATCGCCCCGGCCAGGCGGCCGTCGACGGCCACGAGCACGCAGGTCTGTCCCTCGGCCTCCAGGTCCTCGACCCGGGCCTTGAGCGCCCCCGCGTCGATCCAGCGGGGGCTGCCCACCGTCACCCGGCGGCCGTCGACCAGGCCGCCGATGCCGTGCCCGGCCTCCTCGGCCACGTCCTGCGCGGCGGGGGCTGCCTGGCCCGCGGCGGCGATGGCGGCGGCCAGCGGGTGCGTCGAGTGCTGCTCGACGGCGGCGGCCCAGGCGAGCACCTGGGCGTCGTCGAAGCCGTCGGCGGCGACGACGGCGGTGACCTCGGGCCGGTTGCGGGTCAGGGTGCCGGTCTTGTCCACGGCGAGGTGGCGGATGCCGCCGAGGCGCTCGAAGGCGGCACCGCTCTTGATGACGACGCCGAACTTCGTCGCCGCCCCGATCGCGGAGACCACGGTGACGGGCACCGCGATCGCCAGCGCGCACGGGCTGGCGGCGACGAGGACGACCAGGGCGCGGGTGATCCAGGTCTCGGGGTCGCCGAGCAGCGAGCCGAGCACGCCGACCAGGACGGCGAGGACCATCACGCCGGGCACCAGCGGGCGGGCGATCCGGTCGGCGATGCGCGCGCGTTCGCCCTTCTCGGCCTGGGCCTGCTCGACCAGCTCAACGATGGTGGTCAGCGAGTTGTCGGTGCCCGCCGCGGTCGCCTCGACCTCCAGCACACCCGCGGTGTTGATCGCGCCCGCCGACACCGCGTCATCGGGGGCGACCTCGACCGGGATCGACTCGCCGGTGATCGCCGAGGTGTCCAGACTGGAGCGGCCGGACCGGACAGTCCCGTCGGTCGCGACCCGCTCGCCCGGGCGGACCAGCAGCACGTCGCCGACGGCGATCTCCTTCGCCGGGATCTCGACCGAGGCCCCGTCGCGCAGCACGGTCGCGGTATCCGGCACGAGCTTGAGCAGCGCGCGCAGGCCGCCGCGAGCGCGGTCCATCGCCTTGTCCTCCAGGGCCTCGGCGATCGAGTAGAGGAACGCCAGCGCGGCGGCCTCCTCCACGTAGCCGAGGATCACCGCGCCGACGGCGCTGATCGTCATCAGCAGCGCGATCCCCAGCCTCCGCCTGACGACCAGGTTCCGCAGCGCGCCGGGCACGAACGTGTACGCGCCCAGCAGCAGCCCCGCCCAGAACGCGACCAGCGCCGCGACGTGCAGCCCCGACCACTCCAGCACCAGGCCGGTGCCGAACGCGACGCCGGAGAGGATCGGCACGACCAGTCCCGGGTCGCGCCACCAAGGGCGCTCGGTCTCCTCGGCTTCCTCGGATGAGCTGGTGGTCGGCTCGTCGCAGCCGCAGGCGGCGCTCACGAGGCGTCCCCCGAGCCGGTCGCGGCGCAGCAGCCCGGCACCGAGCACTGCGGGTCGATGCACGGCGCGCTCTCGTCCACGGCCAGCGTCACGTCCACCAGCGCCGTCAGCGCCGCGGCCAGGTGCGGGTCGGCGATCTCGTAGCGGGTCTGACGGCCCTCGGGCTCGGCGACCACGATCCCGCAGTCGCGCAGGCAGGTCAGGTGGTTGGACACGTTCGAGCGCGTCAGCCCGAGCTCGCGCGAGAGCACGGCGGGGTGGCTCGGGCCGTCGAGCAAGGACATCAGGATCCGGGAGCGCGTCGGGTCCGCCATGGCCCGGCCGAGCCGGTTCATGACGTCGAGACGCGAAGCAATAGTCAGCACACGCTGAACTATACAGTGATCACTGACCAGACGGCAAGGTTGGCGGGCCGATCCAGCGGGGAGCCGCGGCCGCATAGGCGTCGAAGGCGGCACCGAACTTCTCCCGCAGGGCGCTCTCCTCCGCCGGGATCTGGATCCGGTCGATCAGGGCGACGAAGCCGGCGGCGGGCAGGAGCGCCGCCCACGATCGGCGAAGGGCCGCGTGGGCGAGGAGCAGCCCGGCCATGACCGTGTACATCGGGTTCCGCGTGAGGCGGAACGGCCCGGTCGTGACCAGCGCCTCTGCCCGGTCGACGGCGAGGGGGTCGACGGTCGTGCCCCGGCGTCGGAACGCCGTGGTCGATGAGAGCAGCAGCCCTGCCGATGCCGCGGCCATCGCGCCAGCCGTTGCCCGCGACAGCGCGGTGCTCGCCGACCCCCGCGCGATCAGCCCCTGAGCCGCGGCCGCGCCGGCGGCCAGAAGGAGCGGCGGGACGCGCGTCATGATCGAGACCCCTCGGCGGTCCGAGCAAGAATGGTCATCATGCGATGACCATACAGGATGCGCTGACGCATCGGTCATGCGATAATCTGCGCATGGACGCAGATAAGCAGATGTGCGGGCTGGACCCGGACTCGCCGTTCGTGGAGCTGGCGGTGGAGGTGTTCGGGCTGCTCGCGGACGCGACGCGGGTGCGGATCATCCTGGCGCTGCGCGGCAGCGGGGAGGTGTCGGTCAACCATCTGGCCGACATCGTGGACAAGTCCCCGGCGGCGGTGTCGCAGCATCTGGCGAAGCTGCGGATGGCGCGGATCGTGTCGACCCGGCAGGAGGGGCAGCGGGTGTTCTACCGACTGGAGAACGAGCACGCCTCGCAGCTGGTGTCCGACGCGATCTTCCAGGCCGAGCACTCCATTGCGCAGGGCCAGCCCCCGGCGCACCACCACCAGGAACGGGAACGAGCATGACCCGGCACGACCACGCCCATCCGCACGACGCCGTCGAAATCGAGCCCGGGCACGATCATGACCATGAGCCCGACCACGATCATGATCGCGGCGATGGGCATGGCCACGGCCACTCGCACCCGACGGGACTCAAGGGATTCCTCTACGGGATCTTCGTGCCGCACTCCCACGACGCCGCGGACTCGATCGACGACGCGATGGAGGCGAACGCAGAGGGCGTCCGGGCGCTGAAGATCAGCCTCGTGATCATGATCGCCACCACCGTGGTGCAGGCGGTGATCGTCGCCTTCTCCGGCTCGGTCGCGCTGCTGGCCGACACGATCCACAACCTCTCCGACGCGCTCACCGCGATCCCGCTGTGGATCGCGTTCGCACTGTCAAGGCGGGCCGCGACGCGGAAGTACACCTACGGCTTCAACCGGGCCGAGGACCTCGCCGGCCTGTTCATCGTGCTGATGATCGCGCTGTCCTCGATCGTGGCCGCCTACGAGGCGATCGACCGGATGATCAACCCACGCCCGATGGAGAACATCGGCTGGGTGATCGCCGCAGGGATCGCCGGGTTCCTGGGCAACGAGGCGGTCGCGGTGTACCGGATCCGCGTGGGCCGGAAGATCGGCTCGGCCGCGCTGGTCGCCGACGGCGTGCACGCCCGGACCGACGGGTTCACCTCGCTGGCGGTGGTCGCCGGCGGGATCGGCGTGCTGCTGGGCTTCCCGCTGGCCGACCCGATCGTCGGGCTGCTGATCTCGGCGATGATCGCGGTGCTGCTGGTCGGCACTGTCCGATCGGTCGGCCGGCGGCTGATGGACGGCATCGAGCCCGAGCTCCTCGACCGGGCCGAGCACGCCCTGGAGCACCTGACCGAGGTCGAGTCGGTGGAGCAGGTGCGGCTGCGGTGGGTCGGCCATCGCCTGCACGGCGACGCCCTGCTGCGCACGCGGTCGCTGAGCCTGGCCGAGGCCGACCGCGTGGCGGCAGAGGCGGAGGCGTCGGTGAAGGAGCGCATGCCGAACGTGGACGAGATGGCGGTGCGGGTCACGGGGTCTGCGGCCTGACACCGAAACGCAGATGACGCGCCCTCACTTGATGCCCTCACTTGGTGAGAGGCAACGCGGCTGCCCGCACGGGTGGTCGATGCCGGAGCTGCCGATCATGACTCCTGCTGCCCATCGCGGCAAGGGTGCCGCGGCCAGCAGTCATCACCTCACCTGCCCGAGCCCGGGGCGGCGAGCCGGCGGGTCGGGCTCGGAACGCGGTCAGATCACGGTGACGAATCCGCTGACGACCTGCCGGATGACGCCCATCAGCCAGCCCCAAACGCCGGTGATCATCAGCGCCCCGGTCGCGATCATCAACAGGCCGCCGATCCGCATGATCAGTTCCTGCCGGGCCCGCAGGAAGGCGACGGCACGGCTGATGCGCTGGAAGGCCACCGCTGCGACGATGAACGGCACGCCGAGCCCGAGGGTGTAGGCCACGGCCAGCCATGCGCCCTTGGCCGCGCTGCCCGCGTTCAGCGCCATCGTCAGCACCGCGCCGAGCGTCGGGCCGGTGCAGGGCGTCCATCCCAGGCCGAAGACGAGACCGACCAGCGGAGCAGCGGCGAGGCCGACCCGAGGCAGCCGGGTGGGCCGTAGGTCGCGCTGGCCGAAGCGGACCAGGCCGGCGAAGATCAGGCCAAGCACGATCATGATCGCGCCCATCGCGCGGGTGAGGGGTCCCTGCCATCGCAGGACGATGCCGCCGAGAGCCCCGGCCAGGGT
>NZ_LSJT01000005.1:0-9957 GCF_001556795.1 Dermacoccus sp. CCH2-D9 | reverse complement strand
TCGCGGGCCTCGCGGCGGCCGTCTTCATGATCCGTGACGCCGCCGTCCCCGGCGAGAACATCACGATCCTCGAGAAGGGCTCCCTCGCCGGTGGCGCCCTCGACGGGATCGAGGAGCCCGAGAAGGGGTTCGTCATCCGCGGTGGACGCGAGATGGAGAACCACTTCGAGTGCCTGTGGGATTGCTTCCGCACGATCCCCAGCCTCGAGGTCGAGGGCGCGTCCGTGCTCGACGAGTTCTACTGGCTCAACAAGGACGACCCGAACTACTCGCTGCAGCGCGCCACCGTCGAACGCGGCCAGGACGCGCACACCGACGGGTTGTTCACGCTGAACAAGAAGGCGCAGAAGGATCTCGTCAAGGTGTTCCTCGCGACGCGCGAGGAGATGGAGAACAAGCGCATCGACGAGGTGTTCGGCCGCGACTTCCTCGACAGCAACTTCTGGCTCTACTGGCGCACGATGTTCGCGTTCGAGGAATGGCACAGCGCACTCGAGATGAAGCTGTACCTGCACCGCTTCATCCACCACATCGGCGGACTTCCGGACTTCTCGGCGCTCAAGTTCACCAAGTACAACCAGTACGAGTCGCTCGTGCTGCCGATGACGAAGTGGCTGAGCGAGCAGGGCGTGCGTTTCCAGTACGACACGGAGGTGACGGACGTCGAGTTCGACCTGACGGCGTCGGCCAAGCGCGCGACCCGCATCGAGTGGACCCGCTCCGGCGAGCACGCCGGTGACACGGGCGTCGACCTCGGGGACGACGATTACGTCCTGATGACGATCGGCTCGCTCGTCGACAACTCCGACGAGGGCGATCACCGCACCGCCGCGACGCTGAACCGCGGCCCTGCCTCGGCGTGGGACCTGTGGAAGAAGATCGCGCGCAAGGATCCGTCGTTCGGGCGCCCCGAGGTGTTCTGCAGCTCCATCGACGAGACGAAGTGGGAGTCGGCGACCGTCACGACGCTCGATGAGCGCATCCCCGAGTACATCCGGCGCATCGCCAAGCGCGACCCCTTCAGCGGACGGGTCGTGACGGGCGGCATCGTCACCGTCAAGGATTCGAGCTGGCTCATGAGCTGGACGGTGAACCGCCAGCCGCACTTCAAGAAGCAGCCGAAGGACCAGATCGTCGTGTGGGTCTACAGCCTGTTCGTCGACACGCCCGGCGACTACGTCAAGAAGCCGATGAGCGAGTGCACCGGCGAGGAGATAACCGCCGAGTGGCTCTACCACCTCGGCGTGCCCGAGGCTGACATCCCCGAACTCGCGGCGACGGGCGCGAAGTGCGTACCGGTCATGATGCCGTACGTGACGTCGTTCTTCATGCCCCGCAAGGCCGGTGACCGCCCTGACGTCGTGCCGGAGGGCGCGGAGAACTTCGCCTTCATCGGCCAGTTCGCCGAGACCAGCCGCGACTGCATCTTCACGACCGAGTACTCGGTGCGCACCGGCATGGAAGCCACCTACCAGTTGTTCGGCGTCGAGCGCGGTGTGCCCGAGGTGTTCAACTCGACCTACGACGTGCGGACGCTGCTCGACGCCTCGGCGCGCCTCAAGGACGGCGAGAAGACCGAGCTGCCCGGCCCCGCCGTACTGCGCCGCAAGATCGCGAAGGGGCTCGACTCCACCGAGATCGGCGTGCTGCTGCGCGAGCACGGCATCCTGTGACGGCAACCTGACGCCCGCATCGCGCGCCGAGGCCCTCATCCCGAGTCGGGGATGAGGGCCTCGGCCATGCAGGTGTTGTACGACGACGGTGTGGCGCTGCGTCGTGCGCTCCGGAGCGTGCGTCGTGACGAGCTCGGGCTCAGCGGGTGCTGTACGGCCGGAGCGAACGCCCGATCGAGCGCGGGCGCGGTCGTTCGCCGGGCCCCAGCGCGACGATGCCGTCGCGTCCGGCCGCGAAGACGCACGTGTGAGAGCGCGATTCGAGTGCGTCCCGGTACTGCGCGTTCTGTTCGCTCAGCTCCTCGATCTGCGCCCGTAGCGCCGTGACCTGGTGCTCGAGCTCCATGATGCGTTGGATGCCGGCGAGCGAGACTCCCTCCGACGACAGCTCCTGCACCCGACGCAGCTGCGCGATGTCGCGCATCGAGTAGCGGCGGCCGCCGCCACTCGTGCGTTCGGGGGTGACGAGCCCCAGACGGTCGTACTGGCGCAGCGTCTGGGCGTGCATCCCGGCCAGTTCGGCGGCGACGGAGATGACGTACACCGGCTTCGCCGGAGCGTCGAGGCCGTGCAGCCGCTCGTCACCGACGCGTCCGTTGTGGTCGTCGACGATCTCGCCGAGCCGCCGTTCGACCCGCGACGGCGTCACGACGCGGCCTGACGCGCCTTCGCGAGCAGCTCTTCGCGCGGGTCGGCTTCGCCCGCCGCGAGGGTCTCGACGGCCCGACGCTGCTCGTCGGTGAGCTCCTTCGGCACGACGACGTGAACCTTCGCGATGAGGTCGCCGGTGGCCTTCTTCGTCTTCACGCCACGGCCCTTGACGCGCAGGCTGCGGCCCGAGGGCGTGCCGGGCGCGACGCGGACCTTGACGCTCTTGCCGTCTAAGGTGGGCACCTGCACCGTGGCGCCGAGGGTGGCCTCGGCGAACGTCACGGGCAGCTCGACGGTGAGGTTGTCACCGTCGCGGCCGAAGACCGGGTCGGTGCCGACGCTGATGTGCAGGATCATGTCGCCGTTCGGGCCACCGCCGAAGCCGGGACGGCCCTTGCCGCGCAACCGGATCTTCTGCCCGTCCTTCACCCCGGCCGGAATGCGCGCGGTGAAACTCTGACCATCGGCGTCGCTGATGCGCACCTCGCTGCCCTCGACGGCCTGACGGAACGTGATCGACGCGCGCGCCTCGACGTCCTCGCCTCTCTGGGCGGCGCGCTGACGGGAGCCGCCGCCGAAGCCGGAGCTGAACCCGCCGCCCCCGAAGCCTCCGCCGGCGCCACCGAACTGGGCGAGCAGATCTTCGAGGTTGATGCCCTGCTGGCCACCCGCCCCACTCGAATAGGTGCGGTAACCGCTGCCGCCGCCCCCGCCGAACATCGACGAGAAAACGTCCTCGGCGCCGCCGGCACCGCCGCTGAAGCGGGCGCCGCCTCGCGCCATCTGACGCACGGCGTCGTACTCCTGACGCTGCTGCGGGTCGGAGAGCACCTGGTTGGCCTCGCCGATCTCCTTGAACTTCTGCTCGGCGGAGGTGTCACCGGGGTTCTTGTCCGGGTGGTACTTGCGGGCCAGCTTGCGGTAGGCCTTCTTGATGTCCTCCTCGCTTGCGTCCTGCGCGACACCGAGGGTGGCGTAAAAGTCTTTTTCGAACCAGTCCTGACTGGCCATGCGCACCTCCTTCGTGGTTTCACGCCGGCCGGTCTCGGACCGGGCGTGCATCGCGTGCGCGTGCGAACGGGGTTTTCAATTGTGTGTCGGCGGCGCCCGGTGGGGGCGCAGCCGCGACGTCAGCGAAGCAGATTGCCCCGCGGCACGAAGCGACTCGGCTCGGCCGCGGCGCGCTCGATCAGCCTGCGACCGAGACGCGGGCGGGACGCACGACGCGCTCGCCCACCTTGTAGCCCGGCTGCAGCACCTGCACGACGAAGGTTCCGTCGACGCCCTCGGGCGCCTCGGCCTCGACGTGCATGAGCGCCTCGTGGACGCTGGGGTCGAACGCCTCGTCGACCTCGCCGAAGCGTGCCACACCGAAGCGGTTGAGCGTCGATTCGATCTTGTCGGCGATCTTGCTCATCGGGCCCTCGGTGAGGTCGCCGTGCTGGCGCGCGAGCTCGATGTCGTCGAGGACCGGGATGAGGGATTCGACGACCGAGCCGATCGTCGTCTCCTTCTCACGAGCCCGGTCGCGCTCGACGCGGTTGCGGTAGTTGACGTACTCGGCCTGGATGCGCTGCAGGTCGGACAGGCGCTCCGCAGCGAGCTTCGTGTCCGGGTGCTCGGCGACCGCGTCGTCAGCGCTCGTCGCGTCGGGGCCGGCCTGCGTGGCGGCCTCGTCGGAACGCGTCTGCAGGTTCTCGGGCTGCTCTCCGCCGGGCAGGTCGGAACCCACACCGCCGGCGAACGAGTTGTCGGTCTCGCCCTGCGTCGCACCGTCGGCGTTGTGGGGCGTGGCGCCGCTCGTGTTCTGGTCCGTCATGACGGACTCCTTCCTGCCACCTCCTGGTGGCGAAGCGGCCGGTGGACTCCCCGTGGGCAGCCCACCGGCCGTACTCGTGTCAGGGGCCGACCGGGGTGCGCGTGGCACCCCGGTCAGGCACTCACTTGGAGGTGTCGTCGTCGTCCTCGACGACCTCGGCGTCGACGACGTCGTCGCCACCCTGCTTCTGCTCGCCTGCAGCGCCCTCGGCACCGGCCGCACCCGCGGCGTCGCCGTTCTCGGCCTGCGCGGCGTACATCGCGGCGCCCATCTTCTGGCTGGCCTCAGACAGCGCCGTGGCCTTCGCGTTGATGTCCTCCGGCGACGCGGACGACTCCGGCTTCAGGGCCTCCTTGAGCTCGGCGAGGGCGCTCTCGGTGGCCGACTTCTCGTCAGAGGGCACCTTGTCGCCGTTCTCCTCGAGGAACTTCTCCGTCGAGTAGATGAGAGCCTCGCCCGTGTTGCGGGCCTCGGCCTCCTCGCGACGCTTCGCGTCCTCGGCGGCGTGCTCCTCCGCCTCGCGGACCATGCGCTCGATGTCCTCCTTCGGCAGCGCGGAGCCACCGGAGATCGTCATCGACTGCTCCTTGTTCGTGCCACGGTCCTTCGCGGAGACGTGCACGATGCCGTTGGCGTCGATGTCGAACGTGACCTCGATCTGCGGCACGCCACGCGGCGCGGGAGCGATGCCCGTGAGCTCGAAGTTGCCGAGAGCCTTGTTGGCCTTGGCGATCTCGCGCTCACCCTGGAACACCTGGATGTCGACGGACGGCTGGTTGTCCTCAGCCGTCGAGAACACCTCGGTGCGCTTCGTCGGGATGGCCGTGTTGCGCTCGATGAGCTTGGTGAAAAGCCCACCCTTCGTCTCGATGCCGAGGCTCAGCGGCGTGACGTCGATGAGCAGCACGTCCTTGCGCTCACCCTTGAGCACACCGGCCTGCAGCGCGGCGCCGACGGCGACGACCTCGTCCGGGTTGACGCCCTTGTTCGGCTCCTTGCCACCGCACATCTGCTTGACGAGCTCGACGACGGCCGGCATGCGGGTCGAGCCACCGACGAGGACGACGTGGTCGATGTCGGAGATCTTGACGCCCGCGTCCTTGATGACGTTCTCGAACGGCTTCTTCAAGCGCTCGAGCAGGTCCTTCGTCATCTGCTCGAACTGAGCACGCGTGATCGTCTCGTCGACGTGGATCGGGCCGTTCTCGCCCATCGACAGGTACTGGAGGGAGATGTTCGTCGAGGTCGAGCTCGACAGCTCCTTCTTCGCCTGCTCCGCGGCGTCACGCAGACGCTGCATGGCGATCTTGTCCTTGCTCAGGTCGACGCCGGACTCGCTCTTCACCTTGTTGATGAGGTGCTCGACGATGCGGTTGTCCCAGTCGTCGCCACCGAGCTTGTTGTCACCGGAGGTGGCGCGCACCTGGATGGTGGAGAAGCCGTCCTCCGCGTCCTTGCCCACCTCGAGCAGGGAGACATCGAACGTACCGCCACCGAGGTCGAAGACGAGGATGAGCTCGTCCTCCTTGCCCTTGTCGAGGCCGTAGGCGAGGGCCGCGGCGGTGGGCTCGTTGACGATGCGCAGGACGTTGAGGCCCGCGATCTCGCCGGCCTCCTTCGTGGCCTGACGCTCGGCGTCGTCGAAGTAGGCGGGAACCGTGATGACGGCGTCCGTGACCTCTTCGCCGAGGTAGGCCTCGGAGTCACGCTTGAGCTTCATGAGAATACGGGCCGAGATCTCCTGCGGCGTGTACTTCTTGCCGTCGATCTCCGTCGTCCAGTCCGTGCCCATGTGGCGCTTGACGGAACGGATGGTGCGATCGACGTTCGTGACCGCCTGACGCTTCGCGATCTCGCCGACGAGGATCTCGCCGTTCTTCGTGAACGCGACGACGGATGGGGTGGTGCGACCGCCCTCGGCGTTCGCGATGATCTTGGGCTCGTTGCCTTCGAGAACGGCGACGGCCGAGTTGGTGGTACCGAGGTCAATACCGACTGCGCGACCCATGGTGGGATCTCCTTCGTTCGAGGAAACGACGATCTGTGCGCGCGCCCTGCAGGCGTGGCCCACACCGTCAGATTGACTGATATTGACTCAACTCTGTTTCGCCGTGAGTGTCAACCCTCGGCTCATCAAAGTTGCTGTTACTTCACTCAACTTGTTTGATCCGCACTTCATTCCCCGTCGCAGAAGTTTTCTCCGGGCCCCGTCTCGTCAGCCTTGGACGAGCCTCGCCCGTCGCGCGGACGCCGCCACTACCCCTGGGTAGGATCGCGGGATAGACAGGGCGAGCGCGTGTGGGTTCGCCGGCGCTGCGGGACGATGGAGAGCGACGATGCGGACAGAGCCCGAGCAACACGCGACGAGCGGAAACGTGACGGTCTCGCGCGTGCAGCACGGCCCCTCCCAAGCGCGCGTCACCTCGATCAGCGGCCCCCGCGGTCGCGACTTCGTCCTCGTCGCCGGCATCGGAGTGGCCTCCGACTATTACGTTCGCCTCGCCCTCGATCTCAATCAGGTCGGCACCGTCCACGCCATCGACCTTCCCGGCTTCGGCGGCGTTCCGCACGGCAAGCAAACGCCCGGGATCGAAGGATTCGCGGATCTCGTCGAGGCCGCGATCACCCAGCTCGAGCTGGACGACCCGGTCCTCGTCGGGCATTCCATGGGCTCACAGGTCGTCACCGAGGTCGCGGCGCGGCGCTCGGATCTCAGCACCATCGTCCTCATCGGCCCCGTCGTGAACTCTGCCGAGAGCAGCATCGCGCGCCAGGCGTGGCGCCTCGCCCAGTGCGCCGGGCGCGAACCCTTCGCGATCACCGTGCACGTCCTCATCTCCTACGTGCTCTGCGGGCCGTGGTGGTTCTTCAAGGTGCTGCCGAAGATGATGAACTACCCGATCGAAGAGCGGCTCCCGCACGTGCGCGCGCACACCCTTATCCTGCGTGGGCAGCACGACGCGACCAGCCCGCGCTCCTGGGCACGGCACCTGTGCGACATCACGCCGCACGCACGCGCCTGGGAGATCCCGAGCGCAGCGCACTCCGTCATGTACGCGCACGCCGGCGCCGTGGCCGCCTTGATCATCGAGCACATGCAGCACCCCGAAGCCGCGCACGACGACCCTCGCGATCGACAGATCGACCAGCGCACGAACCCCGACGAGCGCCGCTCGCTCGTGCGCTTCCTCTCGCGACTGCGTGGCGGTGCGACGACGCTGCGCGGGATGGTCACCGGCGACGATGCGCTCGTCGCCCGCGGCAGCCGCCGCTCCCTCGCCGGATACGACGGCCCGCACGACTCCCCCGACGTCGATGCCGTACCCCTCGACGCCGCGGAGGCCGCGGAGGACGAGTCGACGTCCGAAGCGGCACGCACGACGGACTGACGAACCCCGCGGTGTGCTGCCACCACTCGTCGGCGCGCGGTTCGGAGGCGAGGTGATCGGGAACAGCGGCGCCGCAGCGATGGTTGACGCGGACACACCGCGACGCACAGGAGCAGCCATGAGCGACGAGACCTTCGAGCCCACCACGCCGATGAAGGCGCACGAGCCGGCGGCCACGCCGACGATGGAGCAGATGCTCGGCGCGGCGACCAGTCCGTCAGGCCTGCACACGATCACCGACCCGAGCGGCGACCCCTACGAGACCCTGCGCACGGCCAAGGAGCTGTTCGACACGCGCAAGTACACCGAGGCGGCGCGTCTCATCGAGGGCATGACCGGCACGCCGGAGGGCGCGTCGCGTGATGCTCGCGAACTGCTCGCCCGCAGCTACTACCACTCGGCGCAGCTGACGAAGGCCACCGTCGCGGCCCGTGAACTGCTCGACGTCGACCCGACGAACGTCGACGCCGCCGTGCTCCTGGCCCGCTCGCTCGAGCGTGCGGGCAAGAAGGACGAGGCCGCCCCGGTGCGACGCCTCGCCCAGTCGCTCGGCGCCGACATCTGACGCACGTCGGAGGGCAGCATCTGGTCTGTGAGGGCACGGAAGAACGCTCCCATCGACGTCAGCTGCTGCCGCTGCGACGGTGCGCGGCACGCGCCGCTCAGCGCAGGGCGTTCAGCGTCATGAGGTCGTCGTCACTGAGGGTGACGTCGCGAGCCGCCGTGTTCTCCTCGAGGTGCGCGATCGACGATGTGCCAGGGATGAGCAGGACGTTCTCGGCGCGCGCGAGCAACCAGGCCAGGCCGACCTGCGCCGGCGTGACGCCGCGTTCGGCGGCCATGCGCTGCACCGCCCGGTCGTCGCCGACCTTCGGCAGGTGCTCGAACGCCGAGCCGAGCGGGAAGAACGGCACGTAGGCGACGCCACGCTCACGGCACAACTCGAGCGTGGCGTCGTCGTCACGCATGAGGAGGTTGTAGGCGTTCTGCACGCACACGGCGCCCGCGTCGAGCGCGACGCGCGCCTGCTCGGTCGAGACGTTGCTGACGCCGAACGCCTCGAGCTCCCCCGCCTCGACCAGGCCCTGCATAGCACCGAGCTGCTCCTCGAGGGGGCAGGCGTTCTCCTCGCCGATCTCGTCGACGGGCATGACGCGCAGGTTGACGACCGGCAGCCGCTCCACGTCCAGCGTCACGAGGTTCTCGCGGACCGCGGCCACGAGCTGGTCGGGGCGCTGCGCCGGCAGCCACTCACCCGACGGGCCCCGCACGGCGCCGACCTTGGAGACGATGACGAGATCGTCGGCGTAGGGATGCAGCGCCTCCTTGATCAGTTCGTTCGAGACGTTCGGGCCGTAGAACTGCGACGTGTCGATGTGGTCGATGCCGAGCTCGACGACGCGACGCAGCACGCGGACGGCCTCGTCGTGATCGCGTGGCGGACCGAACACGCCCGGCCCGGGAAGCTGCATGGCGCCGTACCCGACGCGTCCGACGCGATGACCGGCGAGAGTGAAAGTGCTCATGCGTCATTCGACCACGTCGGCCTGGGGGCAGGCGGCGGCGCCTCGCAGATGCTCGTCAGATGAGCGTCAGAGCGTGAGAAGACCCCGCACGAGCGCCGACGCGCCACCGAGCGCGGCGAGCGCCATCGCGAGTCGCTTCGCCTGCGCCGTCGTCACGCGAGGCGTGAGACCCTCGCCGATGCGGACACCGATGAGCACGAGCACGACGACGAGCGGCATGAGCCACCAGGGCGGCAACTCGGTCGAGCCCGTCGACCCGAGCGTCGTCTTCGCGATGACCGAGATGGCCCCCATCGTCATGAAGATGGGCTGGAGGGTCGCGGCGAACGATCGATGCTCCCACCGCGTCAGCCGGGAGTGGATGACGAGGACGGGCGCCGAGACCCCGCACAGCGTGTTGAAGAATCCGCCGATGCCGCCGGCGACGGGCGTCGGCCACGCGGACGTGACGTGCGGTAGACGGCCGAGGCGATCGGCGCCGACGGTGAAGCCGATTGCGCCGAGCACCGCCACTCCGACGACGACCTGCAGCCAGGCCGCACTGACCTCGCGTACGACCACGGCACCCACGAGAGCGCCCGGCACGACACAGGCGCAGATGATGCCGGCGCGCCGCCAGTCGACGTCACGTCGCAACGTCAGGGTGAGCAGCAGGCCGGAAACGGTCGTCGTCGCGTTCGCGAGCAGGACGCCATGGGCGGCGCCCATGATGAGCGTCAGTGTCGGAGCCAGGACGAGCCCCATGCCCGAACCCGACAGGCGTTGGAGCACCGCGCCGACGAGGATCGCCGCGACGACGGCGGCGAGCATCGCGGCGGTGAACTCCATCCGCACATCCAAGCAGGTCGTCCCCCGCCGCCGTTCCTCTGGTCAGCGGGCCACGTTGGTGGCCTGGGGCG
>NZ_LSJT01000049.1:0-92579 GCF_001556795.1 Dermacoccus sp. CCH2-D9 | reverse complement strand
CGCGAAGAACGCCGACCTACGCTCCTTCACCCAGACCGACCTCGACACCATCGCGACGCGCATCAACGAACGGCCCCGCAAGGTCCTCGGCTGGGCCTCATCCCACGACGCCTTCACCGATAGCCTGAACACCATCAATGGTGCGTTGACCGGTTGAATCCGCCAAGGTTTTTGCTACACCGCTAGGACTGCCCGTCGATCGACGATGACCCGCCTGGCCTGAGCTCTCGAGTACGCAGGTAGGGACATCCCTAGATGCTCAGCGTTGAAAAGTGCGCATCTCAGAGGGTTCCTACTTGCGTGGGTTGAGGTACACCCTATTTGCACAGTTGCTCCGCTATGTGGCTCGCGTGCACATGGGGTCCTCGGTGGCCCTATTGCTCACCTTGCGGGTAGGGACTAGACATGCCGGGTCGAATCGCGGGGTACGCGCGCGTCTCGTCGACGTCGCAGAATCTAGCCAGGCAACTAGAGGCGCTCGGGCGGTCGACGAGCTGTTCACCGATCACCAATCTGGCAAGAGCCGAGCCAATCGCGCTGGCCTGTTGGATGCGCTGCGCTACGTGCGCCGCGGTGACACGCTGCGCGTCGCGTCGATGGGTCGGCTCGCGCGATCACTGATCGACCTCGAGCAGATCGTCTCCGACCTCACCACGCGCAAGGTGAGCGTCGAGTTCGTCAAGGAACGCCTCACCTTCACACCCGATGCTACGGCCGACCCGTTCGCGACGTTCCAACGCCAACTCATCGGCGCCGTCGCCGAACTCGAGCGCTCCTATCCGCGAACGCCAACGCGAAGGCATCGACCTGGCCAAAGCCCGCGGCGTGTACCAGGGCCGCGCCCGCCGCCTCACCGACGAACAGATCGCCCACGTGCGTCAGGCGGCGGCCGCGGGCGATCCCAAGGCCAAGCTCGCCGCCGACCTTGGGGTCTCGCGCCGCCTCATTTACGACGTCATCGCCGGCAACGGCTCAGAAGTTCTGACCGCCCATGTCCTTGAACCGTGAGTAGTGCCCCTGGAACGCGACGGTGATGTCGGCCGTCGGGCCCGCGCGGTGCTTGGCGACGATGATCTCGGCCTCGCCGGCCTTCTCCGATTCCTTGTTGAAGTAGTCGTCACGGTGCAGCAGGATCACCATGTCGGCGTCCTGCTCGATCGAACCCGATTCACGCAGGTCCGCCATCTGCGGGCGCTTGTCGGTGCGCTGCTCGGGTCCACGGTTCAGCTGCGAGATCGCGATGACGGGTACCTCGAGCTCCTTCGCGAGCAGCTTGAGCGCACGCGAGAACTCCGACACCTCCTGCTGACGTGATTCGACGCGCTTGCCCGAGCTCATGAGCTGCAGGTAGTCGATCGCGATGATCTTCAGGTCGTGGCGCTGCTTGAGCCGGCGCGCCTTCGCGCGGATCTCCATGAGCGACATGTTCGGTGAGTCGTCGATGAACAACGGCGCGTCCGAGACGCGACCCATCGTCGTCGCCAGACGCGTCCAGTCCTCGTCACGCATCTGGCCTTTTCGCATGTGCTGCAACTGAATACCGGCCTCGGCCGACAGCAGGCGCATCGTGATCTCCGTGCGCCCCATCTCGAGCGAGAAGAACGCGGCCGTCATGTTGTGATGAATCGCGGCGCTGCGAATGATGTCCATGCCGAGCGTCGACTTTCCCATGGCCGGTCGTGCCGCGATGACGATCATCTGCCCGGGGTGCAGACCGTTCGTCAGCCCGTCGAGCTCGGAGAAACCCGTCGGCACGCCGACCATCTGCCCGTCGGTGCCGGAGGCCTGCTCGATCTCGTCGGCCGTCGCCTCGATGACGTCGCCGAGCCGCACGTAGTCCTCGCCGCCACGCTTGTCGGCGACGGCGTACACCTCGGCCTGCGCGGCGTTGACGATGTCCTCGACGTCGCCGCCCTCGTCGCCGTAGCCCATCTGCACGATGCGGGTGCCGGCGTCCACGAGCCGGCGCAGCACGGCCCGTTCGGCGACGATCTGCGCGTAGTACCCGGCGTTCGCGGCCGTCGGCACCGACGCGATGATCTGGTGCAGGTACGCCTGCCCGCCGATGCGCGCGAGTTCGCCGCGCTTCGTCAGCTCGTCGGCGACGGTGATGGCGTCCGCCGGCTCACCTCGGCCGTACAGGTCGGTGATCGCGTCGAAGATCGTCTCGTGCGCCGGGCGGTAGAAGTCGATGCCCTTGACCTCGGCGATGACGTCGGCGATCGCGTCCTTGCTCAGCATCATGCCGCCGATGACGCTCTGCTCCGCCTGCAGATCCTGCGGCGGCAGCTTGCCCGGCGGCATCGACGACGAACCCGCCCCGTCGAACTCCGGCGGCGCCTCGTACGGCTCCAGCTCAGCCACGCTCACAACTCCTCGAATCGGGTGCCACCCGCCCGGCCGACGCCGCACGATCCGTCACGACCCACCCTTGCACTCACCACCGACAACAGTAGGCAGACGCCCCGTCCGTTCACGAACCCGTCTGTGGACGGTGCTGTGGACAGGGTGTTGGAAACGCCGGTGGCGGTTGTGCACAGACCCGGGACGAACCTGTGGATGATTCGCCAGCCCGTCGTGGGAACCGCGCCACTGCGGTGATTCGCCGATCCACACCCTGTGGACGAAGATTGCTCCCGGTCGTCGACAACCTGGGTTGTCGTCCACAGCCCCGAAAGCTCCCCCACCCCCCACCAGCCGGTCACGTCGCGTTCACGGCCCGCTTGGCGCCCATCGTCCTGCGCGAGGCGGACCACCACGCCACATCAGCCCCACGAGCACCTCGCTGCAGCGAGCGAGGACACCCCGACGCACGAACGTTCGCCGTGGTCATCTTCCGAGGGTGGAACTCTCACATGCGGTCGAGTTCCGCCCCCTGAAGCATGGCGAACCAGTGGGGGGCTGATGCGCCGGGGTGCCATCCCACTCAATCAAGACCACCCCGGCTTCCGGGCGTCACGACACACCTCAGCGCTGGATCGAAACTGTTTTCACAGGTTCACACGCACGGCGCGTGAGCGCCTGCCACCCGTCGACAGCCCGCGCGGTCGACACCCAGCCTGCGCGGCATCCCACGCCGCGCCGCCACGGCAGTGCACGTGAGGCACCCCACCCGGGCAGGCCGGGTGGGGTGTCGCCGTCAGGATCCGTTGCGCGAGACGCCGACCGTGCCCGGGACGTAGGTGGTGCCGAGCTCCTTCGAGTCGGCGATCTTGATGCTCGTGTAGGAGGAGCAGTCAACGATGCCCCAGTGCAGGTGCGGTCCCATCGAGAAGCCGGTGTTGCCCGACAATGCGATCTTCTGCCCCTGCGAGACTCGCTGCCCCGCAACGACGTTCATCGACGACAGGTGCGCGTACTCCATGCAGAAACCGGAGGCGTCCTTGATGAGGACGGTGTTGCCACCGGTGACGTTGTTCTCGGTCTTGAACACGACGCCCGACGCGGAGGCGACGACCTGCGTCCCCGTCGGAACCCCGAAGTCGACGGCGTGCTTGTCGTAGTACTTGTGATGGCTCGCCGCCCCGTACGGACCCTGCGTGATGGGCGCCGGGTAGCCGTTGAGGAACGGTAGCTCGTACGGCGCGTCCGGGTGGACGAGCGGCGGGACGCCCGGCTGGCCGGGGGTGCCGGTGTCACCACCGGTCGGCTGGTCCGTGGCGAGAGCGAGGGCATACGTCGTCTTCGCCCCGACGACGCCGTCGACGCCGAGGCCGTGCGAGCGCTGGAACGTCATGACCGCCGACTCGGTGAGCGGCCCGAACACGCCGTCGACGTTCACCCCGAGCTTCGACTGGATGGCGCGCACGAGCGGGCCCGAGTCGCCGCGTCGGACGACGTCGCCGGCACTCGGCTGTGCGGACGACGCGTCGAGCGCCGCCCACGTACGGGGGCCGACGACGCCGTCGACGTCGAGGCGGTTGGCGCGCTGGAAGTCCTTGACGGCCGCTGTCGTGACCGGGCCGTACCAGCCGTCGACGACGAGAGCGAGGCGAGCCTGCAGCGTCTTGACGGCCTCGCCGCGCGAGTCGAAGGTCAGCACGGGCGAGGTGGTGGGAGCGGGCGCCGGCGCCGGCGTCTCCTGCGCCGCGAAAGCCGGGGCAGCCATCACAGCCGCTCCGGCGACGGGCAGCGTCGCGCCCACGCCGAGCGCGAGGGCGGATCGGGAGCCGCGGGCTGCGGCAGCACCGACGCGCGCGGACTCGACGCGGCCGTGGCGCGTGGCAAGGTGCTTCGGCAAGTACTTCGTCATGGCGGTTCGCTCCGTCGTCGAAGAGCGCCGGTCGACTCGCGGTGGGCGCTCGTGCTCACGTGTCGCACGGGGGTGCGACATGTCGAGGATGCACGAGCCGAACGTCGCCGCAAAGCACCCCGAAAATCACATGCATGTCGTTCTGGCACCCCGTGATCTTCCTGTGATCACGCGGCTGACGGGCACTTTCGGCATGGTTCCGGGCAGCACGAAACGAACATCCTTTCGAGCCTCGAAAAAATGTTCGACGAAATATTCACCATTCAGTTTTGTCCACGATGTGGGACGGCGCTCGGTCCGTCGTCCGCGTCAGCTTCCCCACTGTCGGTACGACCGGATCCGAGCGCCACCCCCTGCCATCGCGGCAGTCTCGACGCCGTCTTTCAGCGCAGCACGCGCGCGTAGCTCGACGGCTTGCCGTAGATCGCGCGAACACCCACGGTGGAACCCGGGTGCGGTGCGTCGATCATCATGCCGTCGCCGAGATAGATGGCGACGTGATACGCCGGGTAGCCGTAGAACAGCAGGTCACCCGGCTGCGGGTTCGTCGTGCTCGGGAAGTACGCCTGCTGCTGCGCGGAGACGCGCGGCATCGTGATGCCGTACTGCTTGAACACGTACGAGACGAAGCCGGAGCAGTCGAAGCCCGACGGCGTCGAACCGCCCCACACGTACGGCACACCCTGGAACGTCTTGGCGTACGCGATGATCTGCGCGGCCGTCGCGGACGGAGCAGGCGTCGTCGGCGTCGTCGGCACCGTGGGAGGCGTCGTCGGCGTCGTGGGCACCGTGGGAGGAGTCGGCGTCGTGGGAGTCGTCGTCGAGCAGCCCAGCTTCGACCACGTCAGCTTGCCCACGATGCCATCCGCGTACAGACCGTTCTGCGCCTGGAACGAGACGACCTCGGCACGCGTGGCCCGCCCGAAGATGCCGTCGACCTCGACTCCGAGCTTGCTCTGCAGCACCTTGACGAGCGCGTGCGTCGAACCGAAGCGCAGCGTCGTGGTGTTCGCGGTGCACGTCGTCGGCGTGGTCGGAGTGGTCGGAGTGGTCGGCGTTGTCGGAGTCGTCGGCGTCGTCGCCGCAGCGAGCTTCGCCCACGTCAGCTTGCCGACGATGCCGTCGGCGTACAGCCCGTTGCTGCGCTGGAACGACTTGACCGCCGACAGCGTCGCAGGGCCGAAGATGCCGTCCGCGTTGACCTGGAGCTGCGCCTGGATCGCCTTCACCGCTTCCCCACGGGAGCCGAAGAACAGGACGGGCTTGACGGTCGGTGTGGTCGCACTCGGCGTGGTCGTACCCGTGCCGGGTGCGGCCATCGCGGGCGCGGCCGCGACGAGGGCTCCGGTGGCCGGGATGGCGAGCGCCACCCCGGCGCCGAGGCCGGATCGAAGAGCGAGCTGCGGGCGCACGGTGCGTTCGCGTCTCCTCATGTGCAGGGGAGCATGTGTACTCAAGTGAGCAGCCTTTCTACGGTTTTCGCGTTCCAGCGCACCGCGCCTCCAGGGTGGAGACGCACGCCACTGCCACACCCTCGCCAGCCCCCGCTCACAAAGGTGCAGGCTTCACTCTGCCCGAGCGTTTCCTGAGTGCGAAATGAAAGTTGCCGACACGCCCGGTAAATGCTTGACTCGACGCGCGCCGCGCGAGATAAGCGGCCACGACGCCCACCTGGATCTTTTCCCGTCGTTCCGCGTAGTTTCGGGCCAGTACCAGGAGTCAGGGGCTCCGCCGAGCAGGCGCGCCGACGCGGTTGCACGAGAGGACATTTTTTCTCATATGATGAGACGGGCGACGCGAGAGGTGCAGGAAACCGACTCCCTGGGGCCCCAGATTCGGGCCCTTGCCGTGCCGGCCTTCTTCACGCTCGTGGCCGAGCCTTTGTTCCTCATGACCGATTCGTCGATCGTCGGCCACCTCGGCGTCACGCAGCTCGCGGCGCTCGGAGCCGCGAGCGCCGTCCTGCTCAGCCTCACCGGCATCTTCGTCTTCCTCGCCTACGCGACAACCGCACTCGTCGCACGCCGCATGGGCGCGAACGACGAGGACGGAGCGATCGGGGCGGGCCTCGACGGCGTGTGGCTCGCGTTGACGCTCAGCATCCCGCTCGCCGCCGCGACGTTCGCCGCAGCGCCACTCGCGGTGCGCGCGATGACCAGCGCGCCTGAGGTCGTGGACGCCGGCGTCACATACCTGCGGATCAGCGCCCTCGGCATCCCGGCGATGCTGGTCTGCCTCGCAGCGCAGGGGCTGCTCAGGGGCCTACAGGACACGCGGACGCCGCTGCTCGTCACCGTCGCCGGATTCGCGCTCAACGCGGCGCTCAACGCCATCCTCGTCCTCGGTCTACACACCGGCCTCGCCGGCTCGGCCGCCGGCACCACGGCCGCGCAGTGGCTCATGGCGCTCGCCCTGCTCGCCTCGATCGGCCGACGGGTGCGCCATCTCGACGTCCGCCCCCACCCGGGACGTGTCCTGGGTGCGGCACGCGCCGGGGCGCCGATCCTCGTGCGTACGATCGCGCTGCGCGCCGTCCTGCTCCTCACGACGGCCACCGCCGGGTTGTTCGGCCCCGGTACCCTCGCGGCGCACCAGATCGCATCGACGATCTTCACCTTCCTGACGTTCGCGCTCGACGCCGTCGCCATCGCGGCGCAAGCGCTCGTCGGCGAATCACTGGGCCGCGGTGACGCCTCACGCACCCGCGAACTGACCGCGACGCTCACTCGATGGGGTTGGCGCTGCGGACTCGTCGGCGGTGTGGCGACGCTGGTCACGGCGTGGTGGGTGCCCCTGCTGTTCACCTCCGATGCGACGATCGCGCACACGACGAGCGCCGCCCTCGTCGTCATCGCCCTCGTCAGCGCACCGTCGGGCGTGCTGTTCGTCCACGACGGTGTGCTCATGGGTGCCGGGGACGGCGCGTTCCTCGCCCGTGCGCAACTGGCGCTTCTCGTGGGCTACCTGCCGCTCGTGTGGGTCCTGAGCACCTCGCGGGATGCCGTCACAGGCTGGGGGGACGCGGCGCCGCTCGTCGCGGTCTGGGTGATGTATGCGCTCTACCTGCTCGCGCGCATGGCCGTGCTCGACCACCGGCGTCGAGGCACTGCCTGGATGCACCTCGAGAGCGCCGGCTGACGCCCCGGTCCCGCCGGCCCCGATGCTCGCGGGGCCGCGAATGCCACATGGGCCGCGCTCACCCACTATCTTGAGGTCATACGCAGGCATCTCTCAGGGAGTTCCCATGACGCACGACCTCGATGATCGACTGCTCACGAGTCACGGCGTCAGCCGCCGGACCGCACTCACCGGAGCGCTCGCACTGGGCGCCACCGGCGCCGTCTCGACGCTCGGGGCGAACCGGGCCTCGGCCACCACGGTGGGGCTCTACGACAAGATGCACGCCATCGACGCATCCACGACCGGCGGGTTGTCCGTCGCCGTGCACGATCGGCGCAGCATGCGGGTGTGGCAGTACAACGCGCCGTTCCGCAACGAGTGCGCGAGCATCGTCAAGGTGCTCATCCTCGCGGCCGTCTGCTCGCGCGCCCAGAAGGCGGGGCGCGGCCTCACCGCGTGGGAGAAGAGCCAGGCCTCCCCGATGATCCGCGTCAGCGACAACAACGCGGCGACGAACCTGTGGCGCAGCGTCGGCGGCGCACCCGCGGTGCAGGCCGTCGCGAACAGCCTCGGCATGACGTCGACGCGCGCTGCCGGAGCCTGGGGCCTGACGACGACCTCCGCCTACGACCAGATCGTCCTCATGAACGAGATCAGCTGGCGCGGCAGGCTGCTCAACGCCGCCAACCGTGGCTACATCCTGACGCTCATGGGCCAGGTCGCGGCGGATCAGCGTTGGGGCGTCGGCTCGATCGGCACGAGTCAGGTGAAGAACGGCTGGCTGCCCTACGCCGGTCTGTGGCGCGTCAACAGCATCGGCCACGTCGGCGGCAACCGCAACCACACGCTCGCCATCCTGCAGCGCACCCCGACGATGGCGATCGGCACGTCCGTCGCCAACCGCGTCGCCGCGACCATCCACGCGCACCTCGCGACCGCCCTCTGACGCACGCACGACGAAGCCCCGCCCACGGACGAACCGTGGCGCGGGGCTTCGACGTCGCCCCGCCCCGGACGAGGCC
The DNA here is from genome assembly GCF_001556795.1 of Dermacoccus sp. CCH2-D9. NCBI lineage: Bacteria > Bacillati > Actinomycetota > Actinomycetes > Micrococcales > Dermacoccaceae > Dermacoccus > Dermacoccus sp. CCH2-D9. Next base: position 84,185 of record NZ_LSJT01000049.1, on the reverse strand, counting down.
GGGGCGGAGCGGTGAGGATCAGGCGCGGGCGACCTTGACGTCGACCGTGGCCTGCACCTCGGGGTGCAGACGCACGAGCACCGAGTACTCGCCGAGCGAACGCATCGGCGTCGTGATCTCGATCTTGCGCTTGTCGACGGAACCGGCGCCGGCTTCCTTGATCGCGTCGGCGATCTCACCGGTCGTGACGGCGCCGAAGAGGCGGCCGTTCTCGCCGGCGCGCGCCTTCAGCGTCACCTTGGCGTTCTCGAGGTTGCCCTTGACGGACTTTGCCTCTTCGAGCGTCTTGATGGAACGCGTCTCGCGAGCCTTCGTGATCGAGTCGACCTGCTTCTGGCCGCCCTTCGTCCACTCCGTGGCGAGGTTGTTGCGCAGAAGGTAGTTGCGGGCAAAACCGGGCTTGACGTCGACGACGTCGCCGGCCGTGCCGAGCTTGGAAACCTCGTGGGTCAGGATGACCTTCATGTCGGTGTTCCTTTCCTCGATCAGCGAGCGGAGCTCGAGTAGGGAAGCAGAGCCATCTCACGCGCGTTCTTGACGGCGTTGGCGATGAGGCGCTGCTCCTGGACGGAGACACCGGTGACGCGACGGGCGCGGATCTTGCCGCGGTCGGAGATGAACTTGCGCAGCAGCGCAGCGTCCTTGTAGTCGATGTTCTCGACCTTCGCCGCCTTCAGCGGGTTGGCCTTCTTCTTGGGCTTGCGCACAACGGGCTTTGCCATCGTGGTGCTCTCCTTCTATGAGAGCCCGAGTGGTGACTCGGGATAGCGAGTGTGTGAGTGGCCGGCACGTGCGTGCCGGGCCGGTGGGGCGTCATCGTCGTGGTGACGCCCGGTAAGAGGAGGAACGATCAGAACGGGGGCTCGTCGTACGACGGGCCGGTGGACCAGCCACCGTTGCCGCCGCCCTGCGAGCCGTTCGACTGGCCGCCGGCGTTGCCACCCGAGTTGCCGCCGAAGCCGCCACCCGAGTTGCCACCGGTCGCCCACGGGTCGTCGGTCGGGCTGCCACCGAAGTTGCCGCCCTGAGAACCCGAGTTGCCGCCGAAACCGTTGCCACCGCCGGAGTTGCCCCCGAAGTTGCCCTGGCTGACGTTGCCGCCGCCGTTGCCACCTCCGAAGTTGCCACCCTGGCCACCGCCGGAGCGCTGGGTCTTGTTGACCTTCGCCGTGGCGTACCGCAGCGACGGGCCGACCTCGTCGACCTCGAGCTCGGTGACGGTGCGCTTCTCGCCCTCCTTCGTCTCGTACGAACGAGACTTCAGACGGCCGGTGACGATGACGCGCGAGCCGCGCTGGAGCGACTCCGAGACGTTCTCCGCTGCCTCGCGCCAGATGGAGCAGGACATGAAGAGCGCCTCGCCGTCCTTCCACTCGTTCGACTGGCGGTCGAAGACGCGCGGGGTCGAGGCGATGCGGAAGTTCGCCACGGCAGCGCCGTTCGGCGTGTAGCGCAGCTCGGGGTCGGCAACGAGGTTGCCGACCATCGTGATGTTGACGTCACCTTGCGCCATGGGTGGTTCCTCCTACTGAATGTGGGGAGTTCTCAGGCGTCCTTGCGCAGGATCTTGGTGCGCAGGATGGACTCGTTGAGTCCAAGCTGACGGTCAAGCTCTGCAGCGGTGGCCGGGGTCGCGTTGAAGTCGACCACGACGTAGATGCCTTCGGACTTCTTCTTGATGTCGTAAGCCATGCGGCGACGGCCCCAGACGTCGACGTTGTCGACGGTGCCGCCGTCCTTCGTGACGACAGAGAGGAACTTCTCCAGCGAGGGCTGGACCGTGCGCTCGTCGAGCTCACCGTCGAGGATGATCATCATTTCGTAATGACGCATGCGGTAACCCACCTCCTTTGGTCTCAAGCGGTCACGGTCTCTCCGTGACAGGAGGGTTGCAGCGTTGCCGCGCCCTCTCGTCGTCGCACGCACCACGATGGCCCATCGAGCCGTCGGGGAGCACGCGCCGGAGCCACAGGTTGTGGATGAGACGGCACGAACCCCACAAGACTACCCGTAGCCGTCACCGGCGACCAATCTCTGTGGATGAACTCAGGCTGACGCGGCGTTCGCGTGCTGCCGAGCCGTGAGGCCGGCGCGGCGGCCGCCGTCGCCGTCCTCGGATGACGCGACGGTCGACGAACGCGTCGCGCGGATCGCCGCGGTGACCAGGTAGACCAGCCCGACCAGTCGCACCAGGGTGAAGAGGCAATACCAGCCGGAGGGCAGCGCCTTCGCCATGTTCGAGGCGCGCGCGATGAACCCCCACACGGTGATGAAGTAGACGAACTCGGCGCCCGCCCAGACGAGGTGGTCGCGCCACGGCAGCGCGCTGAGCGCGATGAGCGGCAGGACCCACAAGCACGCCTGCACCGGCAGGGCACGCGACGTCAGCATCACCGTGACGAGCATGAGCAGCGCGATGGGCGCGAGCGGCAGCCGCTCACGACCCTGAGCGAGAATCGCCCCCAGCGCGATCGCCGCGATCCACCCGAGCACGGCGAGGCCCGTCAGGACGGCAGGTGACAACGTCACGCCCGCGAAGCTGAGGATGTACCAGAGCGAGCCGTACCCGGCGCCCTGCTGGCGCCAGGCGGTGAACGCGGTGAACGGGTCGCCGCCCCACACGGCGATGACGGCGAACATCGCGACGCACGTCGCGCCCGCCCCGACGAAGAGCGCGAGGGCGCCCTTCGTGTGGCCGCGCACGAGCGCGACGACGAGCGCGGCCGCGAGGACGGCGCCGAGCGTCGGACGCGTCAGGAGGGCGCCCGCTAGCGCCACCCCCGCGAGCGGGAAGCGCGAGCGCTCCCAGGCCAGCAGCCCGGCTGCGACGAGGGCCACACCGAGCGCGTCGAACGAGATGAGCGCACTCGTGATGAGCACCGGCGACAACGCGATGTGGGCAGCCACCCAGGGGCTGTCGGGTCGCGACGCGGCACTCGCGCACACGGCGAGGGCGATGAGCAACGCGACGACGGCGGCCCCCCACGCGAACATCCCCTGCTGCAGCCGCAGCTGCGAACCGCCGGGCACGATCGTGCGCACGAGCCAGGTGATGAGTGCCGTCAGCGGGGGCTGGCCCTGCATCGTCGGGTTCGACCACGGCGACGATCCGGCGGGCGCGGCGACGGCGACGGGCAGGTCGGAGTAGCAGGCGCGCCACAAGGATCCGGGCGTCGCCCACCCCGTCGAGACACAGTGGTTCTTCTGCAGCACCCCGAGCGCGACGAAGACCGCGCTCAGCGCACTGAGGACAGCGGCGGCCGGGCGCCACCCGCGTCGCCCGACGACGGCGTGACGCCCCAGCGGCCCACCGACGACGTGACTGGCCTCCGCGGCCACCGGGTCGGTGCGCGTCGGGGCTCGACCCGAGCTCGGAGCGGTCGTCGGGTGCGCAGGCGTGGCCGTGTGCGTCATGGGGTCAGCCTAAGCGGGGGTGCCCGGTCAGCGACTCGCCGAGGCTCCCGGGGATGACCGGCCGCTCGCGGCGGCCGATGACGCCGCCGTCTGCGGCGGGCTCGTTTCACGTGAAACAGCCGCGCTGGAGGAGGCCGGCAGCGTCGCGTCAGGCGCCGTCGACCCGGACGACGCCGGGCCTGGGGCGTCCGTCGCGTCGGGCTGGGTGGGCTGGACGTTCGACTGCGTCGGCTCCGGGTAAGGCTGCGACGCGGCGCTGGAGGGCGCGGCGTACGTCTTCGTCGGGGTCGGTGACGCAGACGTGGACGCCGACTCGGGCTTGTTCTCGTTGTAGTACGAGCGCTTGGGCAGTTGCGTCTTCTTCTGCCCCTCGAGGGCGGCATCCATGAAGTCGACCCACACCTTGCGCGGCAGACCCGCGCCGTAGACGTCGCTCGCCGTCACACCCGGCAGATTCTGCATCGGCTGCGCCGTCTTGCCGTCGGTGCTGTAGTACATGCCGACACTCGTCGTGATCTGGCCAGGCGTGAAGCCGTTGAACCAGAGGTACTTGTTGCCCGAGGCCGTACCTGTCTTCGACGCCATGGCGCGCCCGAGCTCGTCCTGCGCGCCCGCCGCGGTGCCGTAGACACCCGTCTTGCCGAGCGCCCACGTGAGGTCGTCCGCGATCGCCTTGTCGTACACCCGCTTGCCCTTGGTGTCGACGGTGTAGGAGTACTTGCCGTCGAACGACTTCACCGTCGAGATGAGGTGTCGGTCATGGAACACGCCGCCGGAGTTGAGGGTGTTGTACCCCGTCGCCTGGTCGACGACGCGGCTGTCACCCGTGCCGAGGACGTTGAGGATGTTCGTGTCGTTCATCCCCCCGAGCGTCTTCGGCATGCCCGAGGCCTGCGCCGCCTCGAGCGTATTCGCCGGCCCGATCTCCCGGTTGAGCCGGACGAACGCCGTGTTGATCGAGTACGCGAGCATGTTGCTGATCGGCTGCCAACCCCACGACTCGTTCTGGTTGTTCTGCACGTACTTGCCGGCACCGATCGGCAGATAGTTGTTGCCGTTGTACTGGGTGTCGACCGACTTGCCGTGCTGCAGCGCAGCGATCGCGGTGTACAGCTTCATCGATGACGCCGTCTGCAGCATCGCCTGATCTGCGTCCGAGTAGGGCGACTTCACCGGGTCGTAGTCGGCGCCGCCATACATCGCGACGACGCCGCCGTCGTTCGCACGCTCGGCGACGAGGCCGGTGTGCAGCTTGCCGAGCAACGTGTCAGGCGTGTGCTTCTCCACCGCCGCGACGGCCGCGTCCTGCGCGCGCTTGTCGATCGTCGTCGTGATGCGCAGACCACCGCGGTCGATGTCCTCCTGGCTGAGCTTCAGCTTGCGCGACAGTTCGCCGCGGACGGAGGCGATGACGTAGCCCTGCGGCCCGTCCGCGTACTTGATCGGCTGACGCGGATAGAACTTCGGCATGACGGCCTTGTTGCGTTCCTCGGCCGTCAGCCACCCCATCTTGAACATGCCGTTGAGCGTGTACGCCATGCGCTCGTTGGCACGCTGCTCGGAGTTGGGCCCGACGCTCGGATCCATGTTCTCCGGGTTGTTGACGACGGAGGCGAGGAACGCGCCCTCCACAGTCGTCAGCTGGGAGACGTCCTTGTGGAAGTACGACTGCGACGCAGCCTGGATGCCGTACGTCCCGCGCCCGAAGTAGACGTTGTTGAGGTAGGCCTGCAGGATCTCGTCCTTGCTCATCTCCTGATCGACCTTGAGGCTGATGACGACCTCCTTCACCTTGCGGGTGACCGTCTTGTCCTGCGTCAGGAAGTAGTTCTTCACCCACTGCTGCGTCAGCGTCGAGCCGCCCTGGCTGCCACCGTCACCGGTGAAGTCGTTGATGAAGGCGCGCGCGATGCCCGTCGGGGAGATGCCGCGGTTCGAGTAGAAGCTGCGGTCCTCGGCGGCGATGAACGCGTGTTGCACGTCGATCGGCACCTTGTTCAGCTCGACGGGGTCACGGTTCGTCGTCGTGAAGCGGCCCATCTCCGTCTTGCCGTCGGCGTAGTAGACGACGGAGACCGCCTGCGTCGCCTGCGTGTTGGCCTTGGGGATGTCGATGAACAGGTAGAGGCCGATGAACGTGAGCACGGCCAGCAGCACGAGGCTCGCGAGGGTGAGCAGGACGGCGCGCACGATGCGGAACGGTAACGAGTGCGCGCTCTTCTTCTTGCTCCCCCGTCGACGCCGCGCCGCGGGACTCGCGCCCTGGGCGCCCCGCGCACCGGCGCGGGAGGTGGGTGCCTTGGGACTACCGCTGTTCGACGGACGCGACCCGCCCCTCGACGGGGGTCGCTTCGAACCGGAATCGTTGACCACGGACGTGCCTCACTTTCGCGCGACGCACGACGTGCGGCGTCATTCTCACCGATCAGCGTACCGAGCGGGCTCCCGCCGCGTCCTCGTGGTGGCTGTCAATGCCTGTGCGTGAGCCGTGCCCGGAGCGCCAGCGCCGGGGCAACAGGGTGGTGGAAGTGGCGACGTGGGCAGGCCGTCGGGCGCAGTGCGACGTCCTGTCGGCCGCGGGGCGCTGCCGGCAGGTGACGTGCGCGGGCTGCATCTGTTTGGATGCTCTTCATGAGCCGACGGTCTCTGGAACGCGCGATGGCGACGTACACCTCCCGCTATCCCCGCACGCGGCGGCGTACGGACGACATGGTGCGCAAGGTGCGTTCGATCATCGACGACGCCGGCATCAACTATCTGTCGATCACGGGGCGCGCGAAGTCGCCGGCATCGTTCTCGGACAAGGTCGCTCGACGTGCGAGCGAGTTGGGGCACACCGATTTCGATCCGGCGCTCGACATCACCGATCAGGTCGGCGTCCGCATCATCACGTACGTGCACAGCGACATCGAGCCCGTCGCACAGTTGCTCGCGGAGAACTTCACGGTGCTCGAGGATCGCGACATGGGTCGTGAGACTGCGAGCGAGGGACGGTTCGGCTACGCGAGTCGGCACATGCTGATCTCGAACGATCCGTCGGCGACGGCGTACGACGCGGCGCAGTGCATGTCGGTGCAGTTGCGGACGGTGCTGCAGCACGCGTGGGCGGAATTCGAGCACGACGCGCGGTACAAGGGTGACGTGCCGGCGGAGTTCGCGCATGAGCTGGATCGTCGTTTCACGTTGGCGGCGGGGCTCATCGAGCTCGCCGACCGTGAGTTCTCCGTCATTCGCGACACGTTGTCGAGTGGCCTCTCGCAGCAGGGTGAGGGCCGGTTCGAGGACGGGTTGCGCGTCGACCCCCGGGAGCTCGCGTCGTTCCTCGCGGGACGGTATGAGACATCGGGCTTCGCCCGGCCGGAGGCGTACGTCGAGGCCGCGAACTGGTTGACGGAGCTCGAGGTGACGTCGATCCCGATGCTGGCTGACGAGCTGAAATCCGTCGACTCGGAACGCATCTCACGCTCGATGGGCTACCGCCACCAGCCCGGTGCCGTGCGCAGGCTCGAGGACGACCTCCTCGCGCGTTACCGCGAGCGTTTCGTCGAGCTGCCGGCGAACGAGGAACGTCGCGATTCTCTTCGCGGCCGCTTGCAACGGTTGGGCCGCGTCGGAGATTGAGCAGGCGTGTGAGCCGAGTGGTGCGCACCGAGGCGCTCACCCATTGAGGGACAAGGGGTGACGCAGCGCCGACGTCCAACCCCGCAACGCTCCATCTCCAGGCTCAGAGACCCGCAGCCCCGACCGCCCGCGACGCGGACTCGGGATGACGAGAGCCGCCCCGGCCGAACACCGAGCCTGCGAGGTGTGCGGTCGAGGCGGCTCTCGTCGTTCCGCCCGAAGGCCTGTCGCACCGAGGCGGCGCGGCGATCCTGGGCGAGCTTGCGAGCTCAGGATCCGCGCCACCCGGAAGACGGGCCGAGGGATCAGGCGAACGTCTTGGCGTCGATGACGAAGCGGTAGCGGACGTCGGAGTTCACGACGCGGTCGTAGGCTTCGTTGATCTGGTCGGCGTTGATGAGTTCGATCTCGGCAGTGACGCCGTGTTCGGCGCAGAAGTCGAGCATTTCCTGCGTCTCGCGGATGCCGCCGATGTTGGAGCCGGTGAGGGACTTGCGGCCGCCGATGAGGTTGCCGGCGTTGACCTCGAGGGCCTCCGTCGGCAGGCCGAGGAGCACCATGGCGCCGTGCGGACGCAGCGTCGCCATGTACTCACGAACATCGATGTGCGCGGACACCGTGTTGATGATGACGTCGAAGGCGCCCTTGTGGTTCTTGAGGGCTTCCGGGTCTTCCTTCGTCGCGATCCACTCGGTGGCGCCGTACTTGCGGCCGTCCTCTTCCTTGGAGCGCGTCTGGCTGATGACGGTCACCTCGGCGCCCATCGCCTTGGCCAGCTTGACGGCCACGTGGCCGAGACCGCCCATGCCGACGACGGCGACCTTGGAGCCTTCGGTGACGCCCCAGGTGCGCAGCGGCGAGTAGGTGGTGATGCCGGCGCACAGCAGTGGCGTGACGGCGGCGGCGTCGAGGTTCTCGGGGATGTGGAGGGCGAACGCCTCGGAGACGACGATGGCCTGCGAGTAACCACCGGCGGTCGGGCGCCCGTCGTGACGGTCGATGCCGTTGTAGGTACCGACGGCGTTCGGGCAGTTGTTCTCCTCGCCCTTCTTGCACCATTCGCACTCGCGGCACGAGTCGACGAGGCAACCGACACCGGCACGGTCGCCGACCTTGAACTCGGTGACGTCGGAACCGATCTCGGCGACACGGCCGACGATCTCGTGGCCGGTCACCATGGGGTAGTTGACCTTGCCCCATTCGCCGCGGACGGTGTGGATGTCGGAGTGGCAGATACCGGCGAATTCGATCTCGATGCGGATGTCGTCGGGGCGCAGGTCGCGGCGCTCGACGGTGCCGGGCTCGAGGGGCTTGTCGGCGGCAACGGCCTGGTAGCAGGCAACAGTCGTAGTCATGCCTCTGACGCTACGCCGACGCGGGGTGAGAAGCATTGTCACGTCGGCGAGCGCCGTCTCACATGGGTTCCGTGAGGTCACGAAGGCGTTCGGCGATCACGCCCTCAACTCGACGACAGCGACGAGGTCGACGACGGACGCTCTCCGTCCAGTGGGTGCAGTGGAACCTCCCAGCAGTCATGGAATACCCCCTAGGGGTATCGGCGTTGCGGCTGACATGAGCGAACACGAACACCATCACGGCTCAGGTCATGACATGTCGTCGATGGCTGCGTCGGCCACGCTGCACTGCCTCACCGGATGCGCCATCGGCGAGATCGTCGGGCTCATCGCCGCAACGGCCCTGGGATGGGGCAACGGCCTCAGCACGGCCGTCGCGATAGCCCTCGCGTTCGTCTTCGGGTACACGCTGTCAGCGACACCGCTGCTGCGCTCAGGCATCCCCGCCAAGCAGGCGCTCCTACTCGTCCTCGCAGCGGACACCGTCTCGATCGCCACGATGGAGCTCGTCGACAACCTCGTCATGTGGCTCGTACCGGGTGCGATGGACGCACGGTTGATGGACCTGCTGCTCTGGGTCTCGATGGCGGTGGCTCTCGTCGCGGCCTACGTCGCCGCCTACCCGGTGAACAAGCACTTGCTGCGCCAGGGCAGAGGGCACGCGATCACTCACCACGCCAGCGGTGCAGCGATGGACAACAAGCCCCTGGCGTACGCCATCACCGCGTTCCTCCTCGGCGGCGCCGTGGCATCGCTCGGCACACTGCTGTGAACCCACGCCGCTCTGACAGAACTCAGAGGGACGTCCGCTATGTTCGTCGAACACGCCCCCGAAGCGAAAGGCCGCACCTCATGAACCGTCGAAATCTGGCCGCCACTGCGGCCGCCGCCGTGGCATTGGGCGCCGGCACCGCATGTTCCTCCGGCAGCGACCATTCCTCGCACTCAGGCATGCCGACGTCGGCCGCGGCCACGTCGACGTCGGCCTCCTCCGGCCATGGTCACATGCACGAGATGGACGGCGGCCCGGCCCCGGCGGACATGACCCCGGCGAAGAACCCGAGATTCCCGGTGGGCAGCAGGGTCACGCTGACGACCGATCACATGGACGGCATGAAAAATGCCCCCGCGACCGTCGTCGGGGCCTACCGCACCGCCACATATGCGGTGAACTACCAGCCCACCACCGGCGGTGCGATGGTCAAGAACCACAAGTGGGTCGTGCAGCAAGAGCTGAAGAGCGCCGGCACAAAACACCTCGCCGACGGGGAAGCCGTCACCATCACAGCTGACCACATGGACGGCATGCAGGGCGCCGAGGGCACCATCGCGTCGTCCACCACTCAGACGGTGTACATGGTCGACTACACGGCCGACGGAATGACGATGAAGAACCACAAGTGGGTGGTGGAGGACGAGATGAAGTCTCGTTGAGGTCGCACCGATCGTTGCGCCGGCCCGGCTGCGCCCTCGCGTGAACGCACAACTCGTCGCGTGCAGGGTCGCGACGCCCAGCGACGTTCCAACGAGCGTGACGAGCAACGCGCCGGGCCCTTTCGACCGGCCGACGCGGGGTGTCGCGCGGCCGGGTGCGTGCGCAGACTACCCACCCGTGGGGTCTGAAACTCCGCAATGCAGAGTTTTAGACCCCAAGCCATGAGTTGAGGGCCGAAACCCTGCAGTGCAGAGTTTCGGCCCTCAACTCGTCAACCCGTTCAGGTCGCCGGACGGCGCGACATCGATGCCGACTCAGCGCTCTTCCTCTTCTGAGCGCTTCCTCAACGCTCACTTCGGCAGGATCCTCGCTTCGCTGCGGCCCTACCTCCGCTCGCTTGATCGTCAGCGCTCTTCATCACCGCGGATGAAGGCCTCCAACATCTCGCGGCCCACGGTGTCCTCGCGCTGCTCGGGCGGGCTCTTCATGAGGTAGCTCGACGCCGACAGCAGCGGGCCGCCGACACCACGGTCCTTGGCGATCTTCGCGGCGCGGATGGCGTCGATGATGATGCCGGCCGAGTTCGGCGAGTCCCACACCTCGAGCTTGTACTCCAGGTTGAGCGGCACGTCACCGAACGCGCGGCCCTCGAGGCGCACGTACGCCCACTTGCGGTCGTCGAGCCACGCGACATAGTCGGACGGGCCGATGTGCACGTTCTTGTCGTCGATCTTGCCGGCGAGCGAACCGGAGAGGTTCGACGTCACGGCCTGCGTCTTCGACACCTTCTTCGACTCGAGGCGCTCACGCTCGAGCATGTTCTTGAAGTCCATGTTGCCGCCGACGTTGAGCTGGTACGTGCGATCCAGCGCGACACCGCGATCCTCGAACAGCTTCGCCATGACGCGGTGCGTGATCGTCGCGCCGACCTGGCTCTTGATGTCGTCACCGATGATCGGCACGCCCGCGTCCTCGAACTTCTTCGCCCACTCCGGGTCGGACGCGATGAAGACGGGCAGTGCGTTGACGAACGCGACACCCGCGTCGATCGCGCACTGAGCGTAGAACTTGTCGGCGCTCTCCGAACCGACGGGCAGGTAGCTGACGAGGACGTCGACCTGCGCGTCCTTGAGCGCCTGCACGACGTCGACGGGCTCCGCGTCCGACTCGTCGATCGTCATGGCGTAGTACTTGCCGACACCATCGAGGGTGTGCCCGCGCTGCACGATGACGCCCGTCGGCGGCACGTCCGCGATCTTGATCGTGTTGTTCTCGGAGTTGTTGATCGCCTCCGACAGGTCGAACCCGACCTTCTTCGCGTCGACGTCGAACGCCGCGACGAACTCGACGTCACCGACGTGGTAGTCGCCGAACGTGACGTGCATGAGACCCGGCACGTGTGCGTCAGCGGACGCGTTCTTGTAGTACTCGACACCCTGCACGAGCGAACTCGCGCAGTTGCCGACGCCGACGATGGCGACGCGAATATTTCCCATGGAACTCACTCCGTTGTGGACGAGCCTTCGATCCTGACGAACGACGCGAGCGCCGCCCGAATCGTCAGGTCTCGGAGGCGAGGGGGCGCGGATCGGCAACAGCCTTCCGCTCGATCTCGATGAGTTCGTTCACCCAACGCACCTCACGCTCCGTCGACTCGATGTCATGACGGAACAGCTCCGCAATGTACGAATCGCGTGTGCTGCGGCTGTCCATCGCCTGTTCGCGGGAGCGCTCGAGACGCTCCTGCAACCGCAGACGTCGCCCCTCGAGGATGCGCAGGCGCACCTCTGCGCTCGCGCGCGAGAAGAAGGCGAAGTGCACGTCGAAGTTCTCGTCGTCCCACGATGCCGGGCCGGAGCGCGACAACTGATCCGCGAAATGATCCCGACCCTCGTCGGTGATCTCGTACGTGATGCGCGGGCGCCGACCGCCGGGAGCGAACGACGCGCTCTCGGAGATGAGGCCCTTGCGGGACAGCTTCGCGAGACACGGATACAGCGACCCGTAGCTCACGACACGAAACGCACCGAGCACACCGGTGAGCCGCTTGCGCAACTCGTACCCGTGCAAGGGCGCCTCATGCAGCAGACCGAGGACGGCGAACTCGAGCACCGTGCCACGACGTGACATGCCACTCTCCTTCGCCTCGAAACAGTCTGCGCCGCACCGCGCGACACGAATGCCCAGTTTTTCAAACGGACGCGCCACACGGAAATGACGAGCGGGTGAACGCTCAGAGACATTCCTAACAGATGTATCGAGTCGAGATATCGAAACGCGGCAAACTTCTTCGGAACGGTGTGGACGACGAGGAGGTCAGCACCACCCGTCGGCACAGCGCCACGCCGGAGGATCTGCGCGCCACGCCGACTGACCGGAGTAGGTCCCCGGGCCGGACGGACGCCCTGGCGTGAGCCTTCCGCGCGACCCTTCGCCGTCCGTGAGGGCGCGTCAGGCCAGCGCGAGGGCGGCGAGGGCGCCGGCGATCATGAACGGGCCGAACGGCATGCGCGCCTGACGGCCCCTGCCGCGCGCGAGCAGGACGACGCCCCATGCGCCGCCGAGCAGGAAGGCGGCGACCGTGCCGGTGAGCCACACGTCCCACCCTGCCCAGGCGAGCAGCGCGCCGAGCGTCGGGGCAAGTTTCACGTCGCCGAGCCCCATGCCGGAGCCGCCGCCGAGCAACGCGAGAGCGAGGTAGCACACGCCCAGCGCGACGGCACCAGCGATGGCGCGGTGGGCGGCGTCAGCGTCGAAGACCGTCGTGCCGGAGCGGTGTGCGTCGACAAGACCCGCCAGCACGAGACCGCCCGCGACGACGCCCGCCGCGCGCAACGTCAGCGCGTTGGGCAAGCGATGGACGTCTAGATCGATGACGGCGAGCCTGACGAGGGTGGGCGCGACGAGTACGAGCGTCAGCACGAGGCCGGGCCGCGTACCCCACCACACCTGCATCGCCGCACCCATGAGCACGACGGCGAGCGTCGACGCTGCCAGCCACACGATGTCGAGGCGTGCGAGCGCCGGCGCGCGGTAGGTGACGCCCTGACGATGGCCTGCGGCGACGACCTCGCGCGCACCGAGCGTCAACGCACCGAGGAGGAAGAGCGTGACACCGGTCACGGGCAGCAGCATGCGTCGATCATGTCAGCGCAACAGGCATCGGGCGCCGTTGCCGATCGAGCAGTTTCCCGCGCCAGGCACGAGACCGGCGACGAGACTGGCCGGGTGGGCCCTGCGAAACGAGCGCGCGTCACCGCACCGCCGCGAGCAGCCGCGCACATACCTCGCGGCCACCGAGGACGCCGGACGCCGTCGTCACCTGCAGGCCCGGGCACGTCCAGTCGAGATCGTCGAGCTCCCCGTGGCGCGGACGGACGGGGGCGTCGACGGACGTCAACAGGTCCGTGTCGAGCAGCGAATCGCCCGCCGCGGCCGTGAACGTCGAACCCGTGCGACGCCGCACCTCCGCCAGGCCTCGCGACTTGCGCAGCGGCCGCGGCACGACGTACAGCTTGCGGCCCTGCAGCGACACCTCCCAGCCGCGCTCACCCGCCCACCCCGTCAGGTCGCGCACCACCGACGCCGGCAACTCGGCGCGCTCCACGACGAGGTAGGCGAACATGCCCTCGGCGTCGCGCAGCTTGCGCAGCCACCCCGGATCGGCGATCGCCTCGAGGTGCTCGCGGATCTCGGCGAGAGGCGCGCACGAGCCGTCGAGCTCGTCGAGGACGGCACGGTGGTAGTCCTCGTCGCTGACGCCGTCGACGAGCAGGAACCCTCCGTTCGTCGTGACGGCGTACTGCGGGTCGATCGGCAGCCGGATGCGCTCGTACTGCGCACGCGTCCGCGTCGTCGACGGCACGAACGTCGCCACGCGATGCATCTCCTGCACGAGCGCGACGGCGTCGACCGTCAGATACGACAACGGCAGCTTGTCGTACACCTCCGCCACGAGCAGGACGGGTGCGTCGGCGTCAGCGCCGGCGAGTGCGAGCGCCTTCGCGGAGTAGACGAGCGTCCGGTCGAGGTCGCACGCGACGATGGCGTCCCCGCCTGAGGGCCGGGGCGGCGCGGCGTCCGCGTAGGCCGCGACGAGGGCGCGCAGCTCGTCCGTCATCGGCATCGAGACGGGATGCGTCGTCATGCTTGCTCCTTCGGGTCGCGTGTGGCCGAGGTGCCGTCATCGCCGGTCGCCCCGCGGGTGAAGCGCGGGTGGATGAGGCCGACGCAGCTGTAGTCGAGCCCCGGATACTCCTCGGTCGGCACGCCTCGCGCGGCGGCGAGCGCCTCGATGTGGCGCAGGTCGGCGCCCGCGCCGGGCGCGACGAGAATCTTCCACGGCACGCGACGCAGCAGCACGCGCGTCGTCTCACCGACGCCGGGTTTGACGAGGTTGACGCTGCCGATGCCGAACTCCTCGGCGAGCTTCTCGACGGTGGCCCACCCCGTCCACCGGGGTGGCTCCGCCGCGCATCGCGCCTGCGCCTCGGCGCGGATGTCGTCGGCGTCCGCGGCCGGCGGGAATGCTCCCGTGACGGCGTCGACGAAGAGTCCCGACACGTCGTGCGGCGCGAGTTCGGCGTAGAACTTGGCCCCATGGAACTGGCCGGGCCCGATCAGAGCGTCGTTGAGCACGGTGCGTGACACGAGACCGGAGACGGTCGAGTTGAGGCAGGCGGAGGGGATGAGGAAGTCATCACGCGTGCCCCACATCGTCGTGCACGACCCGGTGTCGGCGAGCACGGCGAGCGTCGGATCCAACTGCACCCCCGTGGCTTGCTCGTACTCGGCGAGCGCCGCGACGAGTTCGCGGCTGATCGCGCCCTTGCCCGTCCAGCCGTCGACGAACAGCACCGAAGACGCATCGTGCCGCGCCACGATGTGATCGAGCGCCACCGTGTCGATGCCGCGCCCGCGCACGATCGAGACGGCATAGTGCGACACGTCGAGCCCGCGCGCCTGACGGGCCCAACGCTTCATGAGCACCCCCACGGGAGTGCCGGCCCGGGCGAGGGAAACGAGGACGAGGTCATCGCCGCGCTCTGCGAGCGCGAGCTCGGTGACGGCGGCGACCGCAGCAGCCACCCGGGCCTTCGACATCTCCAGCGCATCACGGAACAGCTGTCCGTAGGCCGCGTCCGGTTGGTACTCGACGGGCAGGCTCTCGGCATAGTGCGCGCCGCCGGACTGGATGGCTTCCTCGCGTTCCTCAGTCGGCGCCTCGAGCGTGACGCCGGACAGATCTTCGAGCAGCCACGTCACCTCCTCGGGCGCGTACGAACCAAACGTCGGGCCGACGAGTTCGCGCGCCGGGGCCGTCGCCGGTTCGGGCAGCCGCGCGACGACGACGCAGTCCGTACTGGCCGCGAGCGCCTCGATGACGCCATCCGGGGCGTGCAGCTGCGGCATCAGGCTCGGCGGGTCGACGCACAGGACGATCGCCCGCCACGGTGTTTCACGTGAAACGTTGTACGTGAAACGCGGGCCGTCACCGTCGGCCGGGTCATCGAAGGCCGGGAACGTCAGCGCGTTGCGGATGGCATAACCGGGGTCGTCCACGGCGAGTACGGGCGAGCGGGTGGTCGTCGAGAACCGCGTGGCGACACCGCGTTCGCGCAGCGCGCATGCCAGACGCAGCGGCGCGTCCATCAGCTCTTCGGTGCCGAGGACGAGCACCTCACCATCGCCGTAGGGCAGAGCCTGTGCGACGACGGTCGCCGCCTCCGGAAGCGTCGCGGTCAGGGGGGCGAGCTGCGCAGGCGTCACCCCGTGACGCCCCGTCAACGGGGTGCGGGGCGGCCACGGCACGTCGACCTCGGTGATGGTTCCCCGGGCAGCATTCGGTGCGGCCGTCGAGACATGGGCGCGCCCCGATGCCCACGCAGCCTTCGACTCGGGCCCCTGCTCCGGGCCGGCATCTCTCAGGACGCTCGCGCGCGACTCCACCTGCTCGACGAGCCGCTGCCCGCGCTCGAGCACGTCGCTCGGCAGGTCGAGGTGACCGGCCGCGAGCGAGACGACGTCGATCTGCACGCCGAGCTCAGCGGCGCGGGTGGCCATCGCCGCGCGATCCTTCGCGTTGCGCATGTCGACGAGCGTCGCGATGACGTAGCGCACGCGCGGCAGGCTCTCGTGCAGCGCGGCGATGGTGTTGAGCACCGTGCGGCCCGTCGACAGTTCGTCGTCGACGAGGACGAGCGGCACGACGCGCCCAGCAGAACGCCGCGCGAAGAAGCCGTCGTCCGAAGGCAGGACGAGGTGGCTGGTGGCGTGCGAGTGCTCCTCCTCGAAGGCGCCGACGGGCGTGAACCCGGCGACGGGGCGTCGCGTCGAATGGATCGCCGGCGCCCGCAGCGCATCCGCGACGCACTGGCCGAGCGCCGTCGCCGTCTCGGCGAACCCCATGACGACGCATGCAGGTGAGTGCTGCAGATCGACGAACGAGTCGACGGCGCAAGTGAATTCATCGACCACCCGCGCGTCGTCAGGAGCCCGGTGAGCCTCGTGCAGCGCCTGTCCTACGCGTGCGAGAGCACCATCGACGACGTCAAGGCCCTGCGCACCCGAGTCGTCGCTTCCCGCGTCACTGCTACCAACCGCCGCTCCTGCGTCGAGAACCCGACGCACCAGCTCGCCGAGCGCCCGGCCACTGCCGCGCACGATCTGCGGGTCGACGGGCACGTGCTTGCCGAGGACGTTCGAGACGAGCAAGTGTGCGCGACGAGGGTTGCGTCGCACCGCGAGCCCGACGAGGTCGTGCAGATCGAGCCCCGGCAGCGCCTGCGTCGTGCGCAGGTCGGCACCGAGGCGTTCGGCGACCCACTCGCCCGGCCACGTCGTCGTCATGGGGTGCTCCTTCGTCATGCCTGCTCACCGGCTGGGTTGCCCGCGCCACGACCCGCGAGGGCCTCGACGTGCGCGAGGAGGAAGTCGACCATGCCCAGACCGGGCCGCGCGACACCGAACAGTTCGGCGCGCGTCATCGTGCGCTCCCCCCACCCCCGATGCGGGCCGGCTTCGTTCATCTTGTTGCCGGCGCTGGAGGCCTGCACCCCACCACCGCTCGCATGCTTGGCGAGGATGTCGACGGCGTCGGCGTGCTCCTCGCTGGAGACGACGCTCAGCGCGTGCACGATGCCGACGTGCTGGGGGTGGATGATCGTCTTGCCCGTGAGCCCGTTCGCCCGATCCAGTGCGAGTTCGCGTACGAGGCCGTCGAGGTTCTCCTCGAGCAACTCCTCACGGATGTCGTCATGCTCGAGCGCACGGAACGGGGTCTCGCGCAGCTGCGGTTTGAACAGGCGGCGCGAGTTGGCGAAGTACTCCCAGACGGGCCCGGAGATCGGAAAGCCGGTGCCGTCGGTGCGGCCGAACACGTTGACGATGTCGTACACCACGTCCGCGACGGGCCCGATGTTGTAGATCGTCAGCTCGCGCGGGCGACGCAGCCCGAGCGCGGCGCCCAGGTCGGTACCACCGATGCGCACGCAGGCGACGACGTCGCGATGGGGTGCGAGCAGCGTCGAGACAGCCGACAGCAGGCCGCCGCGCGTCTCCCGATGAAGCAGGCCGGGCGTCTCGACGACGGGCATCGCGAGCAGGCGATACCCCGCGAGCGCGCTCGCCTCCGCGAGAGCGTCGAAGTAGGCCGGCGCGTTCGCGCCTGTGAACTTCGGCATGACGAAACCCGCCAACACCGCTGAACTCCAGGTTGATTCGCCGCCTGGCCCCTCGTTCACGAGGGTGGCGAGGTCGCGCAACTGCTGCGGCGTGCGCACCCGGACGAAGATCAGCGGCAGCGCCGCGGCGACGTCGTCAGGCGTCGGAAACCGCGCCGCGAGCGCCGCGAGGTGCGTGACGATGTTGGCCTGCGCTGCCGGCACCTCGCTCTCGGAGATCGAATCCTCGAGGCACCACACGGTGCTGACGAGACCACGCGCGTGATGCGTGACGACGTCATCGGCGAGCTGCGGGCGCGTACCGGGCATGTAGAGGCTCGCCCCGAGACCCGAACCGACGTGCTGCGCGTCATCACGCGCCGAGAAAGAACGAGGCGGGCTCGCGAAGATGGCCTCGCGGGTCGATTCGTCGAGATGGGAATAGTGCTGCACCGCATGCCCTCCCTGATGTCGGTGTGCCTGCGCCCAAGTCTGCCCCGTCGACGCCCGTCATCCGCCAACGGGACGCCACGGCATGTGAGGATCGAGACATGACCCAGCTCACCAAGGGCGCCAACGTCGCCGTCCCCAGCGATGCCGTCAACATCGTCGTCACCTGGACGGCGGCACCCCAGGCGCCGACCGTCGACCTGTCCACCCTGCTCGTCACCGCCACCGGCAAGGTCCGTGACGACTCGGACTTCGTGTTCTACAACGCCCCGCAGCACGCGTCGGGCGCCGTGCGTCTCGGCCCCTCCTCGCCCGGATCCGCGTCTGTCGAAGCCCATCTCACGGGCGTCGAGGACGTCGTCGAACGTATCGTCGTCGTCCTCAGCGCTGACGGCGGCCCGTTCTCGCAGGTGCCCGGCCTCACCGTGCGCGTCGACGATGCGACGAGCGGCCAGGTCGTCGCCCAGTTCGGCGACATGGGCGCGACGAGCGAGACCGCCCTCGTCGCCGGCGAACTGTACCGACGCGCCGGCGCCTGGAAGTTCCGCGCCGTCGGCCAGGGCTGGGATTCCGGCCTGGCCGGCCTCGCCACCGACTTCGGCATCAGCGTCGACAACGCCCCCGAACAGCCCTCGTCGTCAACGGCGCCGGCTGCCACCCCTGCGTCGGCTCCTGCCCCGGCACCGGCGGCACTCCGGCCTGCCGAGCCCTCGCCGGGCGAGCAGCCAGGCAGCGACACGAGCCAGCCGTACGCGGCGCCGGTGTCCCCGACGCCCGCGCCGCTACAGCCTCCACAGCAGCCGTCGGCACCGCAGCAGGCCCCCCTGCAGCCGCCCCACCAGCCCCAAGCTCCGCTTCAGGCCCCGCTTCCACAGCAGGCGCCGCTGCAGCCACCCCACCAGCCGCAGGCCCCGCAGTACGAACCCCTGCAGCCTCCACACCACCAGCAGGCTCCCCAGCAGGTGCCCTCGCCGCAGATGGCACCGCCTCCTCAGATGGCGCCGCCTCAGATGCCCCTGGCCGCGCCGGCCACTCAGGCCGCGCCGTCGGTCGTCAACCTCGACAAGGGCCATGTGAGCCTGCGCAAGGGTGATCGCGTCAGCCTGACGAAGACGGGCGCGCCGCCGATGAGTCGCGTGTTCATGGGTCTCGGGTGGGATCCGGCGAAGCGCGGACGCAACATCGACCTCGATGCGTCCGTCATCGCCTTCGACGCGAACGGGCGTGAGCTGGAGATCGTCTGGTTCATGCACAAGAAGGAGTTCGGCGGCGCGATCGTGCATCTCGGTGACAACCTCACCGGCAAGGGCGACGGTGACGACGAGGTCATCACGCTCGACCTGACGGCGATTCCGCCCACCGTCGTGCACCTGGCGTTCACGATCAACAGCTACTCGGGGCAGAAGTTCACGGACGTGCGCAACGCCTACGCCCGTCTCGTCGATGCGCAGTCGGGTGCCGAACTCGTGCGGTTCTCGCTCAGCGAGTCGGATCGCGCGACGGGTGTCGTCATCGCAGCGCTGAGCCGCACTCCGCAGGGCACGTGGGACATGCGCGCCATCGGCCAGTTCGCCAACGGCCGCACCGTCAAGAAGCTCGTCAAGCCGGCCGCGCAGATGCTCGGGCTGTGACGACACACGTGTGAGGGGTGAGGGCCCGAAAGCCCTCACCCCTCACACGTCGCAGGAACTGCTCAGCCGACGTTGACGCCGAAGTCGCGCGCGATGCCCGCGAGACCGTCGGCGTAGCCCTGACCGACGGCGCGGAACTTCCACTCGCCGTTGTTGCGGTAGACCTCGCCGAAGATCATCGCCGTCTCGGTCGAGGCATCTTCCGTCAGGTCATAGCGCGCGAGCTCGGCGCCGTCAGCACGGTTGACGACGCGGATGAACGCGTTCGCCACCTGCCCGAAGCTCTGCCCGCGCTGCGGCGCCTCGTAGATCGACACCGCGACGACGACGCGCTCGACGTTCTGCGAGAGCGTCGACAGGTCGACGTTGATCGACTCGTCGTCGCCCTCACCCTCACCGGTGAGGTTGTCACCGGTGTGCTCGACGGCGCCGTCAGGGCTGCGGAGGTTGTTGAAGAAGACGAAGTGCTGGTCGTCGATGACGCGGCCGTCAGCGCCGAGCAGCAGCGCCGAGGCGTCGAGGTCGAAGTCGGCGCCGGTCGTGGTGCGCACGTCCCAGCCGAGGCCGACCGTGATGGCCTGCAGGGACGGGGCCATCTTCGTCAGGGAGACATTGCCACCCTTGGAGAGCGAAACACCCATGAGATTTCTCCTCGTTCGATGTGAGTCGTACGGATCGTGCGTCGAGATCGAGCCGGACGCGACGCGTCAGCCGACGTTGACGCCGAAGTCGCGCGCGATGCCCGCAAGGCCGTTCGAGTACCCCTGGCCGACGGCGCGGAACTTCCACTCGTCGTTGTTGCGGTAGACCTCGCCGAAGATCATCGCCGTCTCGGTCGAGGCGTCCTCCGTCAGGTCGTAGCGCGCGAGCTCCGAGCCGCCGGCCGCGTTCATCACACGCATGAACGCGTTGCGCACCTGCCCGAAGGTCTGCTGGCGCGTCTCCGCATCGTAGATCGACACCGCGACGACGACCCGGTCGGCCTGCGGCGGCAGGCCCGACAGGCCGATCTTGATCTGCTCGTCGTCGCCCT
The DNA here is from genome assembly GCF_001556795.1 of Dermacoccus sp. CCH2-D9. Classification (NCBI taxonomy): domain Bacteria; kingdom Bacillati; phylum Actinomycetota; class Actinomycetes; order Micrococcales; family Dermacoccaceae; genus Dermacoccus; species Dermacoccus sp. CCH2-D9. Next base: position 63,585 of record NZ_LSJT01000049.1, on the reverse strand, counting down.
CGCCCTCACCGGTGAGGTTGTCACCGGTGTGCTGGACGGTGCCGTCCGGGCTCGCGAGGTTGCCGTAGAAGACGAAGAACCCGTCGTCGATGACCTTGCCCGACGCGTCAACGATGATCGCCGAACCGTCGAGGTCGAATTCCGTGCCCGTCGTCGTCCGCGCGTCCCATCCGAGACCCACGACGACGTCGGTGAGACCGGCGGGCCCGGCCTCCTTGGTGAGTGAGACGTTTCCGCCCTTGGCGAGGCTGACAGCCATGACTGCTCCTTGATCACCTGATGCTCCGGTGGCCGTGACCAGCGTGACGCAGGTCTCGGCCCTTGCTCGTGACACTACCAACGCACGAGACGCTGCGAAGGTTGCAGCAGTACGCTCTGTGCGAACACTCGAACGCACCGACGAAGCCAGGGGAGGCAGTGACGATGGGCTTGTTCGATCGGCTCGGCGAGCGCGCAGCGTCTTCAGCAGCCCCAGCGGCCCCATCCGCCCCCGAGCCCGGCTCGGTGGAGGCGATCGCCGCCGGCAACGTCACGCTGCTGCAGTTCCTGCGCCGCGAATCCGGCCGGATCCCCAACCGCGCCTACATCCTCGCGCGCACCATCGCCCAGCACCTCGACGACGTCGTCGCGGACCCGTCGGCTCACCTGCTCGACGTCGGCTCCCGCATCACCCTCGAACGCATGGCGACGACCCACCTGCCCGACACGATCAACGCCTACCTCGCAGCCCGCACCATGCCCAACGCCGACGAACTCCTCGTCGAACAGCTCGCGACGCTCGAGGTCGCCGCGTCCAAGGCCGCCGCGCGCTCCATCGAAGCGGCGCGCGACGCGTTCCTCATCCAGGGCAGCTTCCTCGAGGACAAGTACGGTTCGTTCCATGTCTGATCTCGTCCCCGGCGCCAACGTCTCACTGCGCGAGGTCCCCGGCCTGCGCCTGCTGCGCATCAGCCTCGAATGGGACGCCGGACGCGAGAACGTCCTCGACGAACGCCTCGGCGTCGCCGCGCTCCCCCTCGTCGACGAGAAACTGCCCGGACGCAGCCACGTCGTGTTCGGCAACCAACCGACCTCACCCGAGCAGTCGACCCGCCTCGGCGCCTCGAACGGCGTCGTCGAGATCGACCTCGACGCCGTCCCCGCCGACGTCGGGCGCGTCGCCGTCATCGTCTTCATCCACCCGCGCCCCGGCGCCGCGCGCCGCTCCCTGTCGCAGCTGCGCTCGCTGCGCGCCGTCGTCACCGACGCGGAGAAGGGCACGCCCATCACCCGCTCCGTCGACCTCGCCAAGAGCGCCGGCAACGTCACCGCGCTCATCGCCGTCGAGGTGTACCGCCGCGGCAGTGAGTGGAAGGTCAAGGTCAACGGCCAGGGCTTCGACGGAGGACTCGACGCGGGCCTCGCGCAGTTCGGCCTGCCGGCATGAGTGACGGCTTCCTGCGTCCGCCCTCGGCGGGCGGCCCGGGCACGCCGGACGGCCCGACGCTCGCGCCGCCCGGGACCTCCGCGCCCCCATCGACCCCGGGCCCATCGACCCCGGGCCCGGCTTCCGCGGCGGGGCAGGCGCAGCCCGCCGCCTCGCCGAGCGCGTCCTCGCCGACGACGAGTGGCCCGCGTCCTTGGCTGTGGGTCCACACAGCGCGACCCAACCCTCTCGAGGCGCCGTCCGCGACGCCGGTGAGCACTGCGGCAACACCGGCCACGACGGGCGCCCCTGCCGTCACCCCGCCGGCGGCGGGCCACCGTTCCACGTCGGCCGGCACCCCGCCCGGGCCTGCCGGCGCCTCCCGCACGCCGGCGTCGTTTCCGCCCGCGCGCGTGTGCCACGACGCACCTCGCGGCCTCGAGATGACAGGCGGGACGACGACGCAGCTCGACGGCGCGATCACCCTCGACCGTCTCGCCTCCGGTTACGGTGCCCTGACGATCTCGTGGTCGCACACCGGCGAGGGCCGCGATCTTCTCGCACTCGTCGACGGCTCCACCGTCGACCCGCGCGGCGACGAGTTCGTCATCGACCTGCTCCCCGGCCTCGACCGCATCCTCATCTGCACGGGCACCGCGCGCGGCGTCGAGCTGCCCGCGTCGAGCATCATCGTGGCGAACGGTTCGACGCGCGTCGAGTGCCGACTGCCCGCAGGCACGAGTTACGGCGTCTGGCCCCGCCTCAGCCTCGTCGGGGTCGACGAGTTCGTCGTCCTGCTCGACGAGCACGACCCCAGCTCCGGCGACCTCGGGCCCGTGGCCGCTGCGTACGGCCACGATGCGGCGACGTTCGTGCGTGCGGGACGCTGACGGCCACCCGTCCCCATCAGGACGAGTGGCCGCGCGCTGTTCGTGAGGGCTCAGCCGCCCAGGTGCTCGACCTGACCGCCGGCCGCCTCGATGCGCTTGTTGCGCACCAGAGAGCTGAGGTAGGCAGTGCCGATGAAGCCGACACCGATGAGCCCGGTGACGACCTCCGGCACCTCGTGCTTGATGCTGATGAGCAGGATCGCGGCCAGCGCTCCGATGGCCCACATCGCGCCGTGCTCGAGGTAGGCGTAATCGTCGAGCGTGCCCTGACGCACGAGGTACACCGTCAGCGACCGGATCCACATCGCCCCGACGCCGAGGCCGAGCGCGATGATGAAGATGTCCTGGCTGATGGCGAACGCGCCGATGACACCGTCGAACGAGAACGACGCGTCGAGCACCTCGAGGTACATGAACAGGAAGAACGCCGCCTTGCCCGCCGTGGTGCCAACACCCTTCGACGCGGGTGCCTGCGCCGCAGTGTCGCCGGCCTTCGTGGCGACGCTGCGCTCAGCGTCGTCATCGCCTGCCGCAGCGTCGTCGTCATCCTCGCCCTGGCTCTCGAACAGGTCACCGAGACCGCCGACGAGCAGGTACGTCATGAGGCCGAGGATGCCGGAGAACAGGACGGTGCCGGGCTCCTTCGCGAGCGTCTGCGACACGACGGCGAGCACGAGCAGCGCGACGACGACGGAGAGCTGATCGAGCTTGCCGATCTTGGCGAGGGGACGCTCGATGGGGCGCAGCCACTGCAGGTCGCGCTTCTCGAAGACGAAGTCGAGGAACAGCATCAGCAGGAACATGCCGCCGAACGCGGCGATGCTCGGGTGCGCATCGTGGAGCATGTGCGCGTATGTGCCGGGGGTCTCCTGGTCGCCGCCCTTGATGGCCAGGTCGATGGCCTCCATCGGCCCGACGTGACCCGTCAGGCACACGATGAGCAGGGGGAAGACCAGGCGCATGCCGAAGACGGCGATGAGGATGCCGACCGTCAGGAAGATTTTCTGCCAGAAGGCGTTCATCCGTTTGAGGATGGTCGCGTTGACGACGGCATTGTCGAAGCTCAGGGAGACCTCGAGCACGATGAGGATGGCGACGATGGCGAGGCCGGAGGGCCCACCGATCAGGAAGCCGCCGACCAGGCCGGCGATCGTGATGGCGGCGGACCATCCGAACGTCTTGAGGAGCATGAGGATCCGTTTCCGAAGGGGACGCGCCCGGCGACATCGGCACGGGCTGCGGGGTCATCGCTCAGCCTAGCCGCGCAGCGACGGGGAACGTCCGCGGCACGACGGAGCACCACCGTGTTTCACGTGAAACTTGGCGCCGCAGAGCCGGACGGGGAACGTTCCCCGGGCCTCAGCGCGTTGTCACCGGCGTGGACTAGGCTCGACGCAACCGAGATGTCTTGGCCGCGTGACCAAGGAGGAGCACGATGACGAACCCTGAACCCCAGCCCATGCTCGCCCCGCCGAAACCGGTCGACGTGGTCGAGCCCGAGAAGGCTGCGGCGATGGTGCCGATCGACGAGCAGCACAAGCAGCTCGCCGTCACGGAGGCGACGCAGACCGTCGCGAGGTTCGAGGAGATCGACCCCAACGACCCGGCGTTCCGCGCGCGGCTCAAGGAGATCACCAACATGGGCCGCGAGGAGTCCATGAAGGCTGCGCAGGTGAGCAACTCGATCCTGCAGCGCCCCTCCCTCGCCGGCAAGGACAGCGCCCAGAACAAGGTCGGCAACACCCTCGCCGAGCTGCGTCAGACGGTCACCGACCTCGACCCGCACCGCGCCGACCTCAAGGGTGCGAAGAAGCTGCTCAAGTGGATGCCGGGCGGCGACAAGGTCGACCGCTACTTCATGAAGTACCAGTCGAGCCAGACCCACCTCAACGCCATCATCGCCGCGCTCGAATCGGGCCAGGACGACCTGCGCAAGGACAACGCCGGCATCCAGCTCGAGCAGACGCGCCTGTGGGAGTCGCTCATCCGCCTGCGCGACCTCGACGAGAAGATGACGCAGCTCGACGCCGCCATCGAGCAGCGCGTCGCCGAGCTCGGCGCCCGCGGTGAGACGGAGAAGGCCGACGCGATGAAGTCGCAGGTGCTCTTCACCGTCCGCCAGCGCCGTCAGGACCTCGCGACGGAGATCGCCGTCGCCACGCAGGGCTACATGTCGCTCGGGCTCGTCCTGCAGAACAACGACCAGCTCATCACGGCCGTCGACCGTGCCAAGTCGACGACAGTCGCCGCGCTCTACACGGCCGTCATCGTCTCCGAGGCGCTGGCGCGTCAGAAGCTCGTGCTCGACCAGATCAACGCCCTGCGCTCGACCACGTCGAACATGATCGAGTCGACGTCGCAGCAGCTGCGTCAGCAGGGCGCCGAGATCAACGCGAAGTCGACCGAGTCGCTCGTCGAGGTGCAGAAGCTCGAGAACGCGTTCACCAACGTATTCGCGACGATGGACGCGATCGACTCCTACCGCAGCGCCGCGACGGACTCGATGGCCGCGACCATCACGTCCCTGCAGACGCAGATCAAGCGTGCAGAGCCGTACATGGAGCGCGCCCGCAAGCAGCAGCTCGAGAGCAACGAGAACATGCGCGGCCAGCTGCCCGGCGGGCCCGCCTGAGCCTCGTGACGCACCGCTTCGCAGGAAGGATCTGACGTGGGGTGGTTCTCGCGCGACGACGCGCGCCAGCAGCAGCCCAGCGGGCCGACTCCGGGCACCGTCGAAGCCGTCGAGGCGGCGCTGCACCCGTACGTGCGGTGGCTGCGTTCCCTCGGCGCGCAGGTGCCCGGGCGAGCGATGGTGCTGTGCCGTCTCATCGGAGACCACCTCGAGGACGTCGTCGCCGACCCGTCGGCGCGCCTGCTCGACGTGCAGACCCTCGTGACGCTGGAGCGCACCGCGAGCGCCCACGTGCCCGACACGATCAACGCCTACCTCGCGGCGCGCGGCGTCGCCGGGGCGCAGGACATGCTGATCCAGCAGCTCACGACCATCGAGCACGTCGCCTCGTCCGCGGCGTGCCGTTCGATCGACAACGCCCGCGACGCCCTGGAGATCCAGGGCGCGTTCTTGGAGGAGAAGTTCGGCCATGGCTGACGAATCCCGCGCGCCCGGCACCGGCGCCTCACTCGACGGCGTCCGCATCGTCTCGCTCGACGTGCGCTGGAACACCGGCGCGCAGACCGCGCTGGGCGACCGCATCGGCATCGCCGCGATGCCGCTCGTGCGCGACCGCGTCGAGAGCCGTGAGCACGTCGTGCACTCCAACCAGCCGGCCACCCCCGACGAGACGACGCGCCTCGGTATCTCCGACGGCGTTGTCGAGGTCGACCTCGCGGCAGCCCCCGCGGACGTGGAGCGCATCGTCATCCTCGCGTTCGTGCAGCCGCGCGCCAACGCCCCGAAGCGCACCCTCGACGAGGTGAGCAGCCTCGACGTCAGCGTGCGTGACGACGCCACGGGTCGCGAGATCACGCGCTCGGGCAACCTCGCGTCAGCGGCGGGGCCTGTGTCGGCGCTCGTCGTCGCGGAGGTCGTGCGAGGGGATGCCGGGTGGCGTGTCGAGTTCACCGGCCGCGGCTACGAAGCCGGCCTCGACGCCGCGATGCAGCAGGCCGGGAGCCGGCTGTGACGCTGCAGCCACCGCCCGGTTACGGCTCAGGGCAGGGGGATTCGTCGCCCACTCCATCGTCGGGGGGCGCTTTCTCACTTCCCGGAGGCACCGAGGGCTACGCGCAGGATCAGTTAGACCAGGTGCAGCCCCCGACGCCGGCGCCGCTACCTGCGGACGCACCGGAGGACGCGCCGTCCGAGCGCCGCGTGCCGGATTCGCAGCTCGGCAACCCCGATGGTGCCTGGCTGCGCGTTCTCGCGCGGCAGACGAGCCCGTCGGTGACGGACATGGCCCCGTCCCCGGGCGAGCAGGGCGTCGCGGTGGGACAAGGCGGCGAAGCGCCCGCTCCGAGTGGGCGGGTCGAGGTCGTGCCGGCACGTCGACGCCCGTCTCCGCCGCCGCTGGGCGTCAGCGTCGTCGGTGGGCGCGCGGTGAAGCTGCACCGCGTCGCCGCCCTCGACCGGCTTGCCTCGGGCGTCGGCTACCTGACGGTCGAATGGCTCGTGCGTCGGCGTGGTCTTGACCTGCTCGCGCTGCAGGACGGCTCGAGCGTCACCCCACGCGGCAACACGCTGACGATCGACATGACACAGCCGATGAACCGCGTGCTCATCGCCACGGGGACGCAAGGCACGATGCCGCTGCCGCCGTCGGAGATGCGGGTGAGCAATGGTGCGACGCAGGTCATCGTCCCGATCGATGGGGGCACGAGCCTCGGCGTCTGGCCGCGCCTGACACTGACGCGCGTCGACGAGTTCGTCGTCATCCGCCACGAGCACGACCCGCTGTCCGGTGTGCTCGGGGCCGTCGCGTCGGCGTACGGCTACGACGAGCGCTCGTTCGCCATAACGCACACGCACCTGTTGGGCTGACGTCCGTCGCGCTCGCCTGGAGGCCGCGTCGCCGGCCCACGCGCACCTTCCACGGCTGAGGGCCGAAACCCTGCAATGCAGAGTTTCGGCCCTCAACTCGTCTCGTGAGAGCTGCGATCCCGCAGCGCGCGGTCTCGGCTCCGAAGGAATCAGTCGACGTCGATCGGTGACGCGGCCACCTTCGGCGCGTCGTCGTGGCGCAGTTCGTGCTCGAGCGCCTCGAGTTCGCTGACGCCGGCCATCTGCGCCGTCAGCTCGTCGAGGCCGATCTCGCGCTTCGACGCATCGAGCGTCACGCGGCCGAGCTTCAGGACGACAAAGTGGTCGCCGACCAGGTAGGCGTGGTGCGGGTTGTGCGTGATGAGCACGACGCCGAGGCCGGCGTCACGCGCCGCCATGATGTATTTCAGAACGACGCCGGATTGCTTGACGCCGAGCGCGGCCGTCGGCTCGTCGAGGATGATGACCTTGGCGCCGAAGTAGATGGCTCGGGCGATGGCGAGACACTGCTTCTGCCCGCCCGAGAGGCCACCGACGGGCCGGTCGAGGTCGGGCACGGCGATGCCCATCTTCGTCAGTTCCTCGTCGCAGACGGCCTTCATGCGCTTGATGTCGAGCGCTCCGAACGGGCCCTTCGTCAACTCGTTGCCGAGGAAGAAGTTGCGCCACACCGACTGCAGCGGCGCGAGCGCGAGATCCTGGTACACCGTCGCGATACCGGACGAGAGCGACTGGCGCGGTGACGAGAAGTGGCGCACCTCGCCGTCGACGACCATCTCGCCGCTCGTGTAGTCGTGCAGGCCCGACATGATCTTGATGAGCGTCGACTTGCCGGCACCGTTGTCACCGAGCACGCACGTCACCTGGCCGGGCCGGACGGTGAGGTCGACGCCGCGCAGGGCGTCGACGTTGCCGTAGGCCTTGCCGACGTCGACGAGCTGGACGATGGCGGTGTCATCGTGGGCGTTCACGCCGGTGGCGCCCCTCGTCTCGCCCGCGCTGTCCGCGCCCGAGGAGGCCGTTTCACGTGAAACATCAACCGCGGGGGACGCAGTGCGCTCAGCCGACGCTGTTCGGGCCTCTTCGGCCGCCTCGCGCCGGAAGGCAGCGTCATCCGGCGTCACCGACTGCGTCGCGCCAGCAGTTTCGCCCGCGCCCGGCGTTCCCGTCGCGCCCGGGCGGCGGCCGTCGTCACCGGTCTTGATGCGGATCATCGGGCGTCCGCCTTTCGCTTGACGTAGGTGTTGAGGAGCACGGCGGCGAGCAGCATGACGCCGAGGAACGCCTTGAACCAGTCGGGGTTCCAGCCGGCGTAGTTGATGCCGAGCTGCGTCATGCCGAACATGAGCGCACCGAAGCTCGCACCGACCGCAGAGCCGTAGCCGCCCGTCAGCAGGCAGCCACCGACCACGGCCGCGATGATGTAGATGAACTCGTTGCCGATGCCCTCACCGGACTGCACCTGGTTGAACGCGAACAGCAGGTGCATGCCCGACAGCCAGGCGCAGAACCCGACGAACATGTAGAGCCCGACGCGCACCTTCCACACGGGCACACCGACGGCGCGGGCCGCTTTCTCGTCGTCGCCGATGGCGAAGATCCAGTTGCCGACCTTGGTGCGCAGCAGCACGAAGGCGGCGATGATCGTCAGGATGATCCAGAACAGCACCGGGATCTTGAGGTTGACCGGCCCGATCTTCATCGAGGCCGCGAAGAATGCGTGCGCGGAGTCGAAACCGGCCATGTCGGAGATGTCGTTGCTCGCGACGCCACCCGTGACGGAGCGCGTCACGCCGAGGTTGACGCCCTGCAGGACGAAGAACGTCGCGAGCGTGATGAGGAAGCTCGGCAATCCGCTGCGGTTGAGCATGAACCCGTTGAGCGCACCGATCGCGAGCGCGATGAGCAGGCTCAACCCGACTGCGGCCCACACGTGGAAATTGAAGTACCAGGCGAGCAGCGACGCCGACAGCCCCGCCGTCGTCACCGCGACACCGGCCGACAGGTCGAACTCGCCCGCCACCATGAGCAGCGCGACGGGCACGGCCATGATGCCGATCGTCGCGGACTGGTAGAGGATCGTGCCGGTGTTCGCCATGTGACGGAACGGCTCGGCGACGAGGAGGAAGAACACGGCGATCGCGAGAACCCCGAACAGGGCACCGATCTCGGGGCGTGACAGGTAGCGCGCGAGGACGTTGCGGTTGCGGACGCGGTCGTCCGCTGAGCTGGCGGGCGCGGGCGTCGCCGGTGACGAACTCGGCTCGCTCGACGTGGCAGGAGTCGACACGCGAGGCTCCCTTTCGAGTGTGCGGGCAGGCGAAGGGGTACCTTCACCGTCCTTCATCGTAGAGGACAGGTGTATCGAACCGATACATTTCCCGACCGCGCCGCGCGGCGCTCACTCACTGAAGGACGACGAGGACGTCGCCCTCCTGCACGACGTCACCGGGCTGGACGCGGATCTCGACGACGGTGCCCGGCTCCTCGGGGACGACGGGGATCTCCATCTTCATCGACTCGAGCAGGACGAGTTCATCACCTGCCTCGACGCGCTGGCCGACGCTCACCGCGATGGAGTGTACGTTCGCGACGAGGTCGGATGCGATGTGTTGTGTGCCCATGCCAGCATCGTGGCAGAGGCGCGCTGTTACCCGCGCGTTCGCGGCGTCCAGCCGACGAGGCCGTTCGTCGAACCCGTGACGGGATGGGTGAGCGCACGGTGACGGCCCGTCAGTGGACTTGCCGACGGTTGCATTTGCGACGAGGGCGCTGACGGCGAACTAGACGGCGACGGCGACGCCGACTGCTGTGACGTCGAACCCGCCGAGGCTGCGAACATGGGGAACGTCTTGCCCATCCACGTGAAGACGTCGGGGAACGTGCTCTGCCACACGCCGACGCGGTGGCCTGCGTGAGGCAGATCGACCTGGGTGACGTCGTACGCCGTCGCCGCCTTGATGAACGCCTCGCTGGAGGCGCCGGACAGCTTGTCCGCGCCCGAGACGAGCACCCACAGCGACTGCGGGTGCGGGTTCTTCTTGACCTGCGCGATGAGGTCGTAGCGCTCGGGAACCTTGCCCTTGAACGGGTGCCACGTGTCGAACTGCGGCGAGTAGTACCCACCGAGGCTCGCGCCTCCCGCGTACCGGTCGGGGTGCAGGATCGTCGCCATCGACGAGCACCAGCCTCCGGCCGAGACGCCGATCGTCGTCCACGCCTCACGGCTGGCCTGGGCGCGGAAATTCTTCGTGATGTGGTCGGGCACGATCGACGTCAACCACGTCTCCATGTTGAGGCCGCCGCCGTCAACGCACTCGGTGTCGATGCCACCCGGCATCTCCTGCGGCACGATGATGATGGCGTCGCGCATCGCGCCGCGGCTCACCGCCTCACGCAGCGAAGCGTCGAGGTGGAACACGCGCTGGTAGTCGAGGGTGCCGCCCGGGATGCCGTGGAAGGCCTCGATGACGGGGTACGTCCGCTTCGTGTCGCTCGTGTACGACGGCGGCAACCACACCATGACACGGCCGATGTCGTTGCCCTGCATGCGAATACCGGGCACGTTGATCCTGATCCACTGCCCCGTCGCGGACGGCTTGAGGTGAAGGCCTGCCTCGTAGCGAGCGCGCTGGGCGGCGTACTTCGAGTCGGCGGCGGCGTCGCTCTCCTGCGCCTGCTGCGCCGCCTCGCTCTTCTGCTCCTGCGTGCGGGCCTGGCCGTGCGTGTGCTGCTCGATCGTGAGCGGCGTCCCGGTGACGGCGGCCTGCACGTCTTGCCAGGACGAGTACCACCCGTATTTCGCGTTGAGCGTCACGACGGCGGCGAGCACGAGGACGAACGTGCTCGTCAGCATGCCACCGAGCCGCATCGCGATGTGCTTGGGCGACTTCGTGCCGAACGCATGGCCGCGCAGCGCCACGAACAGCGTGATGAGCAAGCCCAGAATCCAGATCACGACCGCGAACGTCATGCTGTCCGGCTCGATCATCTCCCCGCCCTTCCCGTGGGGCACCTCGCGGTTCGAGGCACCATCGACGGACCCTCCCCAGGCCCAGCGCTCAGCGCATCACACTCAGGTGGGTGCCAGCTGTGCCACCGCCGAACCAGAGGTGGACGCGCGATGTGCTGGGAACGAAGAGCCGGGGCCGGGCGGGGCTCAGCGGCGGCCGGACTTGGCGTACTTCTCGACGTCGGCGACGTTCGACTTGTCAATGAACGCCGGGCCGGTGAGCACGGGTTCGCCACCGCCGACGATGTTGCCGTTGTTCTTGCGCAGCCACAGCGAGTCGACCGCGAGGTATCCCTGCAGGTACGGCTGCTGGTCGACGGCCCACTGGATCGTGCCCGCCTTGATCGCGCCGAGCACTTCGTTGCTCGTGTCGAACGTGTAGACCTTGGCGTCCGAGCTCGCGTCCTTGACCGACTTCGTCGCCGCCATCGCGTACGGGCCGCCGAGGCCGAGGACGGCATCGATCGTCTTGTCCTGCTGCAGCTTGCTCGTGATCGCACTCTGCACGCTCGGCATGTCCGTGCCGTTGACGTAGATGTTCTCCGTCGCGGCGAACTTGCTCTTGACGCCCGCACAGCGATCCATGTGGCCGACGTTGCCCTGCTCGTGGATGACGCACAGCACCTTCTTGGCGCCGCCGCTCTTGAGCTTGTCGCCTGCCGCCTCGCCGGCGATCTTCTCGTCCTGGCCGAAATAGCTCTCGACGCCCATCTTCTTCCAGTCGTCCAGGCCGCCGTTGAGCGCGACGACGGGGATGCCCGCCTTCTTCGCCGCCTCCACGGAACCCTTCATGGCGTCCGGCTTCGCGAGCGTCAGGGCGATGCCGTCGACCTTCTTGTCGACGGCCTGCTGCACGAGGTTCGACTGCTTCGAGCCGTCCGGGTCGGAGGTGTACTCGAGCTTGACGTTGTCCTTCGCCGCCGCATCCTCGGCGCCCTTGCGCACGATGTCCCAGAACGTGTCACCCGGGCCCGAATGCGTGACGAGAGCGACCGTCATCGTCGGAGTGTTCGCGTGACCGGCGTTGTTCGACGCCTCCTCGACCGCCTTGCGCCCACCCGTGGAACTGCACGCGGCGAGCGAGGTGGCGAGCACGGCGACACTCGCCATCGTCAGGGACTTGCGCATGTGGATGATCCTTCTCCGGGGCGCCGACGGCGCGGACGTGACTATCAGCGTCCATTGTGCCCCACCTGATGTCTCGGTTCGATACATCGCGGGTCGGCGGGGTGCCTGTGTCGGCGGTGAGGCATGGGTGCCCGGTGGGCCAGGGCGCTGTCAGGATGGCGGTTAACTCACGCGTCGGCAGGCAACTGCGCGCCTACCTGTGAGTTACTCGCCACCTCGTGGTGCGGGTGAAGCGACGTTGCGCCCGCGTCGGCCCGCACGGGCGTCGAGGAGTGCCCAGGCGATCCACAGCGCGCCGGCGACGACGTACGTGTTGCCCAAGACCTTCTGGACGAGGCTCCACGACAACTCGGCGTCCTCGTAGTGAGGTGGCCACCACGTCGAGCGCGAGACGAAGACGAACAGCCACAGCATGAGGAGCGCACCCGTGGCGACGGCCCAGCCGGGCGCACGCTCGGCGGCACCGATGCCCCGCGCGTCGCCATGGTCTACGTCATCGGCCACATGCTCGCCATCTCCCCCGCGCGCACCCCGGAGCTGACGGAGGAGCGCCGCCACGAGCACCAGAGCGGCCGGCCACGCCCAGACCCAGTGATGGCTCCACGAGATCGGCGACATCGCGAGCATCCCGAACGACGCGGCGATCACCGACTCGAGTTCACGACCGCGACGGTGGAGGTAGGCAGCCGCGACGAGCGCCGCCAGACCCGCGAGCGCCTGCGCCACGAGGACGACGGCGTGCGGCAGAGGCTCACCGGCCCACCGCGGCAGCACCCCGGTGAGGGCCTGGTTACCGGCGAAGAAGGCCGAACCCACGCGCGACGGATCGCGCACCGCATCCGTCCAGAAGACCGCCGCGCCATGCGGATTGAACAAGAACCCCACCGCGACGGTGGCGGCGAACGTCGCGCACACCGTCGCCGCAGCCCGGAACTGCCGCGTGAACACCAGATAGGCGACGAAGAACAGCGGCGTCAGCTTCAACCCCGCAGCCAGACCGACCATGACACCGCGCGCACGATGACGGCCCGTCAGATCGAGCAGACACAACGCCAGCACGATGAGGTTGACCTGCCCGAACGAGAACGTCGCCCACACCGGCTCGAATGCGATCGCCAGCACGCCGACCGGGATGAACCACCACCGCATCCCTCGGCCACGACGCCCGAGGCGGGACGCGGCGGACAGCGCGCGCCGCGTGACGAGCATGAGCGCGGCGCACGACATCGCCGTCACGAGCGTGGCTGCCACGGGGAACGCCAGGTGCCCGAGAGGCGCCATCACCATCGCGCCGAAGGGCGGGTAGGTGAACGGCAACGACGCGACGGGGTACTGCTGGTCGTAGAGGTCGGGCGAGAACGCGTGCCGAGCCCCCAGGAGATAGACGCGCAGATCGATGAGCCACGTGTCCGGATCTTGCGCGGCCAGCTTGTGCAGGATGAACGCGGTGACGGCTGCGATGGCGAGCAGCGCCCCGGCGACAAGCGCGGCCCCGGAGCGCATCCGGGTGCGACGGTCAGAGGAGCTGGCCTCGGTCGGCGGCTCGGAATGCACCGGATCGCGAGCCGGGGGTTCGACCATGGTTCTCGTCATGGGACGTCGACGCGCGCGGCGAGATCGGGGTAGGTGAGCACGAGGCCGTGATCGTCGACGGTGAGATCGACGCTGACGTCGCGCGTCGCCGAGCGGTAGTGCACGACCGAGAACACACGCGGGTCGAGCACCGTCATCGCCTCCGTCAGCGCCTGCGGACCCGACGAGTACACCTGCGGCGACGGCATGACAGCGAGATCCGGAAGGCGCACCCACGCCGTCGTGATCGGCCGTTCCCCGACGCCGGCAGCGTCGACCCCGAGACGACGGATCGGCATCGTGTTCGTCACCGGGCAGCCGCCGAGGTCGACGTCGACGGCGTCGCTGAGGAGCAGTTCCATGCCGTCCTCCATGCCGAGCGGGGCCAGCCAACCGGGCGCGTCGCCCGACCCGTCACCCTCCCAGCGCCACAGCGAGCGAGCTCCGTCGTCACGGCGCCAGAGGTTGAGGTGGCGTTGCCACACCCGCTCCCGCCAGCCGCCCTCGTCCGCTGTTTCACGTGAAACGTCGTCGGTTTCAGGTGAAACAGGCACGTAGCCCTCCGCGTCGAGCGTCACGAACTTCGTGCGCCAGCGTGAATCCACGACGAGATCCCACTGCACGCGCCACGTCTCCGTGGACTGACGTCCGGTCGCGACGAACCCGCCTTCCTCGGCGAAGTCGATCGACGCCACGTCAAGACGCGTCTCGTCGTCGAGGCCCTGCCACGCCACGTCCACTGCAGTCATGGCACCAGCTTGTCAGGCACGCCAGCCGTGACGGCGGCAACACGCCCGTCGCAGTCCACGTCACCCGCCATCGGCGCGCGACGCGCACCCGCGAGAACACGAATGACGCAATGACAACACGAACAGCGCAATGCCCCCGTCAGCCCTGCGACTCCGGCTGCTGCGCCCACCATTCACGCAGCCGCTCGCTCGCGACGTCCTTGCCGATGACGCCCTCATCGAGACGCACCGCGAGCAGGTGCTTGTAGGCACGCCCGAGTACCGGCCCAGGCTTGATGCCGAGGACGGCCTGGATCTCGTTGCCGTCGAGCTCGGGCCGCACGGCGGCCAGCTCCTCTTCGGCCTGAAGGCGCTCGATGCGCGCCTCGAGGTCGTCATAGGTCGCTTGCAGCCGGGCTGCTTTGCGCTTGTTGCGCGTCGTCGAATCCGCTCGCGTCAGCAGGTGCAGGCGCGACAGCAACGGCCCTGCGTCCGTGACGTAGCGGCGCACGGCCGAGTCGGTCCACTCACCGTTGCCGTAGCCGTGGAAACGCAGGTGCAGCTCTACGAGACGGGAGACCTGCTTGATCGTCTCCTTGTCGAAACGCAGCGCGCGCAACCGCTTGCGCGTCATCTTCGCGCCGACGAGTTCGTGATGGTGGAAGCTCACGCCGCCACCCGGCTCGAAACGTCGCGTGTCGGGCTTGCCGATGTCGTGCAGCAGAGCCGCGAGGCGCAGCACGAGATCCGGCCCCTCGACCTCGGTCGGCGCCTCGACCCCCGGCACCTCGCGCGGTCCCTCGAGCGCCATCGCCTGCTCGAGCACGATGAGTGAGTGCTCGTACACGTCCTTGTGACGGTGGTGCTCGTCGATCTCGAGCGCGAGCGCCGGCAGTTCGGGCAGCACGTGTTCGGCGATGCCCGACTCGACGAGCAGTTCGAGCCCTCGGCGCGGCGTCGGTGACATGAGGAGCTTGACCAGTTCGTCCCGCACGCGCTCGGCCGAGATCATCTCGATCGACGCGGCCATTTCGCGCATCGCCCTGAACGCTTCGGGCGCGACGTCGAACCCGAGCTGCGACGAGAAACGTGCCGCGCGCATCATGCGCAGTGGGTCGTCACCGAACGAGACCTCCGGGTCGGTCGGGGTGCGCAGCATACCTGCAGCCAGGTCGGCCAGACCGCCGTACGGGTCGACGAACGTCAGGTCGGGCAGGCGCAGCGCCATCGCGTTGACGGTGAAGTCGCGGCGGACGAGATCGTCGTCGAGCGAGTCACCGAACTCGACCACCGGCTTGCGCGTCTCACGGTCGTAGGCGTCGGCGCGGTAGGTCGTGATCTCGACCTGGAAGCCACCCTTGCGCACCCCGATCGTGCCGAACGCGCGGCCCAGATCCCACGTCGCGTCGGCCCATCCGGCGACGATGCGCTCGGTGTCATCGGGGCGGGCGGACGTCGTGAAGTCCAGATCCGGCGAGGTGCGGGCGAGGAAGGCGTCGCGCACCGGCCCACCGACGAGAGCGATCTCGTGCCCGGCCCCGGCGAACAGCTCACCGAGCTGCCGCAGCAGCGGCATGACCGGTTCGAGATGCGCGATCGCTGTCCCGAGCATCCTCGCCCCCGACGCCGGAGGCGCCGCGGTCGTGCCCGTCCGGGCGTCCTGCTGGGTGGAGGTGGAGGTGTGCGTCACTGGTCAAGGGTATCCAGTCGCCCACCTCGGGCCGCACCCCCGTTGCGCTGCCGCGTGATGGCTGCCGCCACGCCTGAGTGGTGGCCGTCGCCTCGCGTCCAGCGCCTCTTCGCAACGGGCTTCCTCAAATGGAGTCGTTGCGATGAACGATGCGGGCGATCGTCGCCCCCCCGTCGCCATGTTCCACGTGAAACATCGCTTCGTCCTCGCTCGACGTCGGTCACATCCACGCCAGCATCGAATCGACGGTCCCCACATGAGCATCTCAGCAGACGTGCCGCCGTTCCCACCCGCTCGGCGCATCCTCGCGGTCGCTACCACCTACGGTGCGGTCGCGGGGGCGGTGGCCGGCCTCGCACTGACCCTGATGAACGGTGCGCAGCACCTCATCTGGCACGGGGCCCACAGCCCCCTACGATCTGCCGCCACCATCCTGCTCGGCGGTGTCATCATCGTGCTGCTGCGGCGCAAGGATCACCACCTCGACGCCCTCGACTCCCTCATCGCCGAAGCCGAGGATCCCGTCGCCGTGCACTGGCGGCGCACGCTCCACCTGTGCGCCCTCGGTGTCGTGGCCGTCGGTTTCGGCGGCGCCGTCGGCCCGGAGGCTGGGCTCATCGCCGTCGTCACCGAACTGTCGACGATCCTCGCGCGCCGCATCACCTCGATGCAGGAGCAACACGACGTCGCGACGCTCGTCGGCGCCGTCATCGCTTGTCTGTTGCCGGAGCGCGAGCAACACTGACGGGGCACCCGCAGGGCACCCACGAACGGCCGCGACGGACGTCAAGACCGAGCGCCGACGAGTTTTCCGCATCATGCCGGGGCCTGCGGGCGAGCGCGGGCGCAAACGCCGAACCCTCTCGTTAAGGTATGAGAATGACCGTCTCCTCGCACCGCGTGCACCGGGCTGCGCGCCTTGCGACGCTCGAGGAGATCTCTGCGGGCGGGGTCGTCGTCGACGTTCGCGACCACCAGGCCTATCTCGCTCTCATCGCGCGCCACAATCGCGCCGGACGCGTCGAGTGGTGCCTACCGAAGGGCCACATCGAAGCCGGTGAGACGCTCGTCCAGACCGCGGAACGCGAGGTGGAGGAGGAGACCGGCATCAAGGGCCGCGCCCTCGTGACGCTCGGCGTCATCGACTATTGGTTCTCCGTGCCCGGCTACCGCATCCACAAGATGGTGCACCACTACCTGCTCGAAGCCGTCGGAGGCGAGATCAGCATCGAGAAGGACCCGGACCACGAAGCCATCGACGCGCAGTGGTTCCGCCTCGACCGCGCCCACGAACACCTGACGTTCCCCAACGAACGCCGCATCGCCGCGACGGCGTGGGCCCGCCTGACCGGTCATTGAGTCGATGATCATTGAGTCGATGACGAGACGAGCCCACCTCGCCGCGTTCTCGGGCCTGCTCGCCACCTGCCTGGCAAGCGGCCCGCCATGCCTGACGAACACTGCCGCAGCGTCGACGGTGGCGAACATGTCGTCCGTGGCCGGCATGTCGGCCCATGCCGCGAGCGCCTCGCGCGTCGCGACCAAGAGTTCGGCGCAGAGCGGTCCGATCGCTGTGTCGCTGACGGGCTCGACACCCCCCACCCTGAAGAGCGGCGACTCGCTCTCGCTCAGCGTGCAGGTGCGCAACACGGGCTCGACGCCGCTGACGAACGCGACGGCCCGCATCAGCGTCGCCAAGCGTGCGCTCGACACGTTGGAGGTGCAGTCACGCTGGATTGCTGGCGACGTCGCGATGACCAACCCCGTCACGGCGACGACCAAGGTCACGACGCTCGCACCGGGCGCGAGCACGAACGTCACCGTGACGATCCCGGCGAACCAGCTCGACGTCAGCTTCTCGATGGCGACGATGCCGCTGCAGGTCGATGTCACCAGAGGCGGTGCCACCGCGACGATCCGCAGCTTCGTGACGACGCAGGCCGATTCGACGACGTTCACGCCGATGTCGACGTCCGTCGTCATTCCCATCACGCTTCCGGCCGACCCGAAGCTGTTCACCGCGAGCGGTCGCGAGCGCTTCGACGCGTGGAACAAGGCCATCGGGCCGGACTCGGACATCCAGCGTCTCCTCGCCTCGAACCCGGGTGCCCCCGTCACGTGGATGATCGACCCGGCGGTGCTCGATCCCGCTGCGGCACAGGACGGTTCGCTCCCGACGGAGGCTGCCGAGGACCGGGCAACGACGTCGACGCCCAGTTCGTCGAGCTCCGCGTCGGTCTCGCCCGGTGACACGGGTTCCGCCGGCAGCACGCCGTCCTCGTCCTCCGCGTCGTCGACGGCGAGCACCGGCAGCGCCTCGCCCAGCAACACCGCACCGAGCGGGGCATCGACCTCGTCGACCTCGTCGAGGGACGCGTCCTCGTCGCCAAGCAGTTCCTCGTCGAGCAGCTCGTCCTCGCAGGATCCTGCTCCGGCGACGACCGTCGAGGCACTCGCGGCCGACCTCGTCGCGACGTTGAAGGACCGTCCGAGCGGTCAGCAGGTCGTATTCACGCCCTACGGCGACCCCGACCTGTCGTCCCTGACGGCGGACGATCGACCCCCGGGCAGCGACGCCGTGCTGCGGCGCGCACTCGCCCGTCCACTGTCGCCGGCGTTGAAGGAACTGTCGACGACGGTGGTCGCCGCGCCGGCTGCGCCGCTCAGCGTGTCGGCGACGAACCGGTTGTCGCAGGTGTGGTCGTCGGTGCTCGGCGGCAAGCCCCTCATCATCACGCCCAACGTCACGCTCGACGGCTCCGACTTCGTCTCGGCCTCATCGGCGGCGCGGCGCAGCACGTCCGGCATCCCGATGATCGGGTACACGAGCGCCCTCAGCGCGCCGCTGAGCTCGGACGGCGCCGACAGCGACGTCGAGGCCGGGTTGCGCGAACAGGCCGCGGGTCTCGCTCTATACCAACAGTTTCCGTCGGCCGACCGCAGCCTCATGGTCATGGGCGATCGGCTCGGCACGACGTCGCCGTCGCGCCTGGCGCAGGTGCTGTCGGCCATCGACACGGCGCCGTGGATGACGACGAGCGCCCTCGACGTCTCGAGCAGCCGCTCGGCGGGCACCGTGGCCAAGCTGTCGACCGAGGCACCTGCCTCGGACGGCGTCTGGCCCCGACCCAGCACCCAGGCCTTCGATGCGCGCGACCTGCAACGCGCATCGCGCACCCTCGCGTCGCTGACGCAGGTGGCGGGCGCGGTCGTCGACGGTGACGACATCGTGCCGGCGTGGAGCCGCAATCTCGATCAGCTGACGAGCACCCGCTGGCGCGGCACCTCGCCGGACGTCGACGAGCTCGTCCAGCACGCCTCCGCCGCCGTGTCGACGATCCCCGAGCACGTCAGCGTCGTCCCGGCGCGCATCAACTTCTTCTCCGACTCGGGCACGATCAGCGTGACGGTGAAGAACGACCTGGCGCGCGACGTCAAGGACGTCAGTCTGACGCTGACGCCACGCACGTACGCGGTGCAGTTCCGCTCGCAACCGGAGCCCGTGACGATCAAGGCGAAGGGCCAGACGACGGTGCGCGTTCCCCTCGCCGCGCAGGCTGCGAGCCTCGTCGACGTCGACGCGCGCCTGACGGCCGCGAACGGCGTCGCGCTCGGCCCGGACACCTCTGACACGTCCCCGTTGCGTATCAACGCGCGTCCGACGGGTACCTGGATCTTCTGGGTGCTCGGTATCGTGGCGTTGCTCGTCTTCTGCTACGGCCTCGTACGCGGCAGGAAGGCGGGAACCCGCCGACGCGATGAGCTCGCGCGGGACATCCAGCTGGAGGAGTAGCCGATGTCGAACGCCGAACCTGATCCGTCGCGCCCGAACGGCGCGGCGTCCGGATCGCTCGGCGCGATGTACGAGACGGCGGTACGGCACACCATCGCGATGCCGAACGTCGCGGGTACGAGCATCGGTTCGGCCTACGAGTCGTGGTTCGAGGCCGACCAGGAGGCGCAGTGGTTGCGCAACCTCGAGTCCACGCGCAGCCACGCGAGCAGCGACCACACGCAGGTCATCGACCTCGGCGCGGTCGACGCCTACCGCGAGCGCCGCGAGGCCGAGGACGCCTGGAACCTCGAGGCTGACGACGCCCTGGCCGTCTCCGGCAGACCCGGCGCCCAGCGAGGCTCGGGCGCCTCTCGTGTTTCACGTGAAACACGAGGCGCGCAGACGGCCGCCATCCCGACGACGGGGGCTGCGGGCCCGGCGACCGACGCCGTCGAGACGCCCGCCGACGGCCCCCAGACCGCAGCGGCGAAGTCCTCGGGAACAGGCGGGGTTCTGCGCAACAGCGCCATCATGGCGGCCGGCACGCTCGTCTCACGCATGCTGGGCCTGCTCCGTTCCGTGCTGACGGTCTGGGCCCTCGGCTCGACGACGGGCATCGCCAACACGTGGGCGACGGCCAACAGCCTGCCCAACATCATCTACCTGCTCCTGGCCGGCGGTGTCATCAACGCCGTTCTCGTCCCGCAGATCACGCGCGCGCTCGAGCACTCCGACGGCGGCAAGGCCTACACGGACCGCATCGTCACGCTCACGCTGACGATCCTGCTCGGCGTCACCGTCATCGGCATGGCCCTCGCCCCGTGGGTCTACCAGATCTACGACCACAAGAACGTCACGGGCGACAAGCTCCACGTCGCCACGGCGTTCACGCTCATCTGCCTTCCGCAGATCTTCTTCTACGGCGTCTACACGATCCTCGGTCAGGTGCTCAACGCGCGCGGACGCTTCGGGGCGTTCATGTGGAGCCCTGCGCTGGCGAACGTCGTCATCATCCTGGGGCTCGTGTGGTTCATCGCGGCGTACCCGCACGGTCAGAACGGGGTTCCGCCGTACTCGGGGTGGACCACGGAGATGATCCTCGTCCTCGCGTTGCCCGCGACGCTCGCGATCGTCGCTCAGGCCCTGGTGCTCGTCCCGGTGCTCAAGCGTGGGGGGTACTCGTTCACCCCGAACTTCAAGTTCCGCGGCGTGGGTCTGCGCAGCGCTTCGACGATGGCCGGCTGGGCGTTCGCGGCCGTCATCGTCCAGCAGCTGGGCCTCATCGTCACGTCCCGGCTGCTCAACTCCCAGCCTGACGGTGAACCCGGAAAGGGAGCGCAGGATCAGGCGTTCCTGCTGTTCACCCTCCCGCACTCCCTCATCACCGTCAGCCTGGTCACCGCGCTGTTCACGCGGATGTCCATCGCCGCCGGCCGCAACGAGACAGACAAGGTGAAGGACGACATGACGACAGGCATCCGCCTGTCGGGCCTTGCGTCGGTCATGCTGACGTTCGGCTGCTTCGCGCTCGTCTTCCCGCTCGTGTCGGCCATGTTCGGCGCGGATCCGGACACCCGGTGGGCCATCGGCTCGATGGCCATCGCCATGCTCGTCGGCCTCGTGCCCTACTCGCTGTGCCTCGTCATCCAGCGCGTCTTCTACGCCTACAACGACGCGAAGACCCCGTTCTGGATGCAGATCATCTGCACGGGGATCGCCGTCGGACTGACCGTGCCCTGGTTCTTCCTGCAGGACACGACCATCCTCGGTCACCCCGGCGCCCACTGGGTCGGCGTCGGCGTCGGTCTCGCGCAGACGATCTCCAACGTCGTCCAGGCCGCGGTGGGTTTCGTCCTGCTGAGGCGACGCTTCGGCGCCGTCGACCTGTCGGAGACGGTGCGCACCTACGTCCGTCTGGCGATCGCCGCGATCATCGCCACCGGCGTCACGTTGCTCGTCAGTTTCCTCATCCACCAGGTCGCGCCCGTCACGCGTGTCGAGAGCCTCGTCGAACTGCTCATCATCGGCCCCCTGTTCCTCGCCGTGTACTTCCTCGTCGCGAGCCGCCTGCGCGTGCAGGAGATCAACAGCCTGCTCGGCCCGATCACCCGTCGTCTGCGTCGAGGCTGACGCCCCCTCGCGGCCGTGACGCGTCATCGTCACGGCCGTTCGCGGCGACGCCCCCAGACCTCGCCGCGCCGAAGGGACGCCGTACCGCGTGGTTGCCCGGCGGGCTGCTTAGGATGAACCGAGCCAGGCGTCTCAGCGACGCGCGGGCCGTGGTTCATCGACGCGACGAGGAGTGCGAGTGCAGGGCATCACGAAGGGCACGGTGCTGGGCAACCGGTACGAGCTGACGTCCGAGATCTCGGACGCCCCCGGTCTCGCACGCTGGATCGCGCGTGACGAGAAACTCGGGCGTGACGTCGCCATCACCGTCGTCGGGTCGCGTTCGGCGCACGCCGACGCGGCGCTCGACAGTGCCCGCCGCGCCGCGGGCGTCGAGGACCCGCGCCTCGTGCGCGTGCTCGACGCGGGGCGTGACGACGAGTTCGCGTACATCGTCGAGGAGCCGCACACGGGCGCCTACAGCCTCGCCGACCTCGCACGCTTCGAGCCGATGCATCCCGAGGAGGCGCGTCGCATCGTCGGTGAGACGGCGAGCGCCCTCGAGGCCGCGCGTCAGCGCGGCCTGCACCACCTCATCCTGACGCCGCGTCACGTCCTACGCCTCGCCGACGGTTCCATCGCCGTCACCCAGGTCGCCGTCGGTGGCTCTCTCGCCGGGCGTGACGACGTCTCCAGCTCCGAGGCGACCGCCATCGACACGCGTGCGCTCGTGGATCTGCTCTACACGGCCTTGACGGGCACGTGGCCGGGCGACCCGAAGGACATCGAGGGCCTCAAGGGCATCGAACTCGCGCAGCGTCGCGCCGACGGGCAGATCGCGACACCCGCCGAGATCGTCGACGGCGTGCCGAGTGATCTCGACGCGATGTGCCGCCAGGTCCTCAACACCGGTGACGGCCCGCGCACGCCGGGCGAGGTCGCGCGTCAGCTCGCGCCGTGGTCGGCGCAGATCATCACGGCTCCGGGCCGTGGGCGACGCAGCGTCGAAACCGACGACGACACCGCTGACGAGCCCGAGTCGACGTTCGTCGTCCGCCGGGCCGACGAGCGCGCGGGTTCCGGCGACGGTGCAGGCAAGCGCTCGGCCGTCGGAGCCGTCGGTGCTGCGGCCCTCGCAGCGGCAGGTTCGAGCAAGGGTGGCTCGGACAAGAGCGCCTCCGGCAAGGCCGGTGCGACGAGCAGCGGCGTGAGCACCGCCAAGAAGAGCGGCACCAAGAACGGTTCGTCCTCCACCGACGACGTGCGCGGCGACGACGCCACCGACCCCGGCGCGAAGCCCGCGGTGGCTCTTCCGCGCAAGCCCGCCCCGCGTCGTGTCAACGAACCTGACCCCGCCGACGCGACGATGGTGGGCCGCCCCGTCGCATTCGACGCGGACGAAACCACGCAGTTCAACATCGACGACGAGGACGCCGCGTACGCCCGCACCTCCTACGACCCGTCGTTCGAGGAGCTCGAGCCCCCGGTACCGGGGTTCAACGGCGGCACCGACGACCCTGACCCGGCGAGCAGCAAGCTCGCCCTCGTCCTCGTCGGCCTCATCGTGCTCGGTGCGCTCGTGCTCGCCATCTTCGGGCTCCAGGGCATCGCCGGCAGCTCTGACAAGCCGGACGCCGCCGCGAAGCCCAGCACGACCGCCTCGTCGCCGAAGGGTTCGAGTGCGCCGTCCTCTGCCTCGAGCGCTGCCCCGGCAGGAACCCCCGTCCAAGCCGCCGGAGCCACGCTCGTGAACGCGCAAGGAGCGCGTCAATCCGGCTCGCTGGCCGCGGCCAACGCCATCGACGGCAACCCCGACACGGTGTGGATGAGCCTGCGCTACCGTCGCGCCTCCTGGGGCGGCGACCCCGACATGGGTGGCGTCAGCATCGACCTGGGTTCGCAGACAGCCGTCAAGACCATCAAGGTGACGCCCGGCAAGCGCACTCCGCTGACCGCCGACGTCTACGTCAGCGACACCCCCGGCAAGACGGGCACGAAGGTCGGCTCGATGTCGAGCGCGACGAGTGAGCAGACGCTCTCGACGAACGCGTCGGGCCGCTATGTCACTGTCTTCATCCCGACTCAGACGAAGCCCGCCGGCCAGTCGTACTACGAGTCGTCGATCGCCGAGGTCACGGTCTCGAAGTGAACGGATCAGTGCTTCGGGACAGTACCGACGAAGAACTTGTCCAGGCTCATCGTGAGGGTGACCCGGACGCGTTCGGCGTGCTGTTCGAGCGCTACAAGGACAGGATGTGGGCGGTCGCCCTGCGCACGACCCGCGACCCGGAGCTCGCCGCGGACGCCGTGCAGGAGGGTTTCCTCGCCGCGTTCAGACGCCTCGAGTCGTTCCGCGGTGATGCGAAGTTCTCGACATGGCTGCACCGCGTCGTCGTCAACTCCGCACTCGACCGGCTGCGCCGACTGAAGCCGACGCAGGAGTGGCCCGAGTACGACATCGCCGACACGCGGGACGCGCATGCGCAGACCGACGTCCGCCTCGACGTCCGTCAGGCCCTTGCGCAGCTGCCCGAGGGGCAGCGCCTGTGCCTCGTCCTCGTCGACATGGAGGGTCTCAGCGTCGCCGAGGCCGCGACGCACCTCGGCATCGCCGAGGGCACCGTGAAGTCGCGGTGTGCGCGGGGGCGCACTGCCCTCGCGGGCTTGCTCGCGGATCGATGACGCCGAGGCGTCATCCCGAAGACGTGGCTCACGTCACGGAACCACCGTGCCCGCCTGCGCGTCAGACACAATGAAGCGCCCGTCCACGCTCATGAGAGGAGGCATGACATGACCCGCAACTTCCGCGACGAGTGGGAGGCGTCCGCACACGCCGACGACCAACCGGTCGCGTCGGCCGAGGTGCAGCAACAGATCGCTGCCATGCTGCGGACGGAGGCCTCCCGTGACGCTTCCCGCATGCCCGACGACGTCGCCACGCGCGTGCGCGACGCGCTGACGAGCGCGTCCCGTGAGGCGGGGGTGCCCTCGGACGAGAGGCTGTCGGACGTGCGACGTCCGCCCGAAGATCTCCAGCGCGATGAGCACCCCAGGGTGCCCCCAGCGGTGCCGCTGCCGCAGCGTCCTGGAGCGCAGCGGCGCCCTGCGGCCCCGGCTTCCGAAGGACAGATGAATCCTCCGGCGGCGTCGCAGAGCCCGTCAGGGGCCACCGTCACCTCCCTGGACGGCCACCGTCGCCGACGCACCCTCGGGCGCGCGGCGCTGGCGCTCGGCGCTGCGGCGGCCGTCGCCATCGGTGCGGTGACCCTCGTGACGAACCGGGACGAGCCCCATCCGAGTGCCCAGCCCACGGCAAGGGCGTCGATGGAACCGGCCGAGGAGAACTACGCCTCACGCGTGCGTGTCACGCAGACGCAGACGAAGTACACGTCGACGGATCTCGCGACGCAGGCTGCGGCGCTGCGGACGTCGAAGTCGCCTGCGATCGAACCCGCGCAGGCCAACGCGCAATCCCTGGGCCCCCTGGCCACCGGCGAGGGCGTGCAGGCCTGCCTGCAGGCCGTCGCGAAGGGCGTCATCGAGAAGCCCGACGCCGTCTACGCCGACTTCGCCACCTACGACGGCACCCCCGCCGTCATCGTCGTCGCCGTGAAGGGCCGCACGTCGACGGCCTGGGTCGTCTCGCGCACCTGCAGCACGGCCACCGACCTCGAGGCGGGGCCGACGCCCGTCACGATGTGAGGGTCGGGGTCGACGGTTTCGCATCGACTTGCTCGCCAGCCCGGGGGCTCGACGCCGGGGTACGCCTCGGCATGCGCTCGGAATGTCCCACGACTAGAGTGCGTTGTGCAGGGTGACAGCGGGCGCGCGACAGCGCCGAGACCTTCCCCGGGCAGCCCGTGACAAGACAACGAAGGAAGCTTCCGTGAGCGACCAGGCCGTGCGCAACCTCATCATCATCGGCTCCGGCCCCGCCGGGTACACCGCCGCCGTCTACGCGGCGCGAGCCAATCTCGAACCGCTCGTGTTCGAGGGCTCCGTCACCGCTGGTGGCGCCCTGATGAACACCACCCAGGTGGAGAACTTCCCCGGTTTCTCGGACGGCATCATGGGCCCCGACCTCATGGAGAACATGCGTGCGCAGGCCGAGCGCTTCGGCGCCGAGCTCGTGCGTGACGACGTCACCTCCGTCGATCTCACCGGTGCCGTCAAGACGGTCGTCGACGGCGAGGGCGCCACCCACCGCGCGAAGGCCGTCATACTCGCGATGGGCTCGGCGTACCGCGAACTGGGCCTTCCCGACGAGAAGCGCCTCTCCGGCCACGGCGTCTCGTGGTGCGCGACGTGCGACGGCGCGTTCTTCCGGAACCAGGAGATCATCGTCGTCGGCGGCGGCGACTCGGCCGTCGAGGAAGCCACCTTCCTCACGCGCTTCGCCGCGAAGGTGACGATGGTGCACCGGCGCGACGAGCTTCGCGCCTCCAAGATCATGGCCGAGCGCGCCGAGAACGACCCCAAGATCGAATTCGCCTGGAACAGCGAGGTCGTCGCCATCCACGGCGAGGACAAGCTGACCGGCGTGACGCTGCGCGACACCGTCACCGGTGACGAACGCGAGCTCGCCGCGACCGGCCTGTTCATCGCGATCGGCCACCTGCCGCGCAACGAGCTCGTCACCGGGCAGATCGAGCTCGACGACGAGGGTTACGTCGTCGCGCAGGAGCGTTCGACGCACACGAACGTCGACGGCGTCTTCGCGTGCGGCGACCTCGTCGACCACACCTACCGTCAGGCCATCACGGCCGCCGGTTCGGGCTGCTCGGCAGCCCTCGACGCCGAGCGCTTCCTCGCCCACCTCGACGCGGCCGGCGAGCCCGCTCCCGACGCGTCCCTCACCGCGGAGCCGCAGGGCGCCGACGCGGCGCGCTGATCATCTTCGACCGACCAAGAACCATCGACCACGGGTGCCGCTTCGCCGGTGCCGGCACAGAGGAGAACATCATGGGAGCTACCAAGCCCACCACGGACGCCACGTTCGACGCCGACGTCCTGAAGAACAGCAAGCCCGTCCTCGTCGACTTCTGGGCCGAGTGGTGCGGCCCCTGCCGCGCCGTCGCGCCGATCCTCGAGGAGATCGCAGCGGCGAACGCCGACAAGATCGACGTCTACAAGCTCAACACGGACGAGAACCCGGCCATCTCCGCGAAGTACGGCATCACGGGCATCCCGACCATGAACGTCTACCAGAACGGTGAGGTCGTCAAGACGATCGTCGGCGCCATGCCGAAGCCGAAGCTGCTGCGCGAGCTCGAGCCGTTCCTCGGCTGAACCGAGCCGCATCACGACACTGTCGGGCGCGCAGCGTCCGACGACGAAGCCCCGGCCCACCAGACATGGTGGGCCGGGGCTTTTCGTCTCTACCCCCGTGCTGCCCTCCCCTTGCGCCCAGATGCACCCGGGTGCACTTGGAGGCAAGGGGAGCGCCGTCAGCGGTTCAGCGGTTCTTGTCGAACTCTCGCTTGATGGCCGCTCCGCAGATGCCGAGGACGACGAGGCCCAGCACCGCCATGCCCCAGTCGCCGTGCATGACGTCGCCGATGACGAAGTAGGCGAAGATCAGCGCGAAGAGGCAGAAGATGACGAGCTGCGGCGTCGCTGTGCGGCCCCGACGGCGGTCGATGGCGTTGTCGCTCAGCGGATCCGTGCCGTCGATCAGCGGAGCGTCGGTGATGTCGGAACGCGTCAGATGCCCGTCCTGCGTCTGCGCCGTGGCCGAGCTGCCGTCAGAATGATCGACCTCAGGAGCCTCATCCGGGTCGAGACGCTCAGCCACGTTCGATCCCGAGAGCGTCCATGATGCGGTTGAGGTCGTCGACGGAGGCGAACTCGACGGTGAGCTTTCCCTTGTTCTTGCCCATCGTGATGCCGACGCGGGTGTCGAGCTTGTCGGCGAGATTGCTGGCCCAGTGATCGAGATCCGGGTTGGTTTCACGTGGAACAGAGCTCTTGCGCGGCTTCGTGTCGTCGCCGAGCGAGATGATCTCCTCCGTGGCGCGCACGGAGAGGCCCTCGGCCACGATGCGCTGGGCGAGCCGCTCCATCGCGGCGGGGTCACTCATGCCGAGCAGGGCACGGGCGTGGCCGGCACTCAGGACACCCGCGGCGACGCGACGCTGCACCACCGGCGGCAGTTTGAGCAGGCGGATCGTGTTGGAGATCTGCGGGCGGCTGCGGCCGATCTTCGTGGCGAGCTCGTCGTGCGTGCAGCCGAAGTCCTCGAGCAACTGTGCGTAGGCCGCCGCTTCTTCGAGGGGGTTGAGCTGGCTGCGGTGCAGGTTCTCGAGCAGGGCGTCACGCAGCAGATCCTCGTCCGTCGTCGAACGGATGATGGCCGGCACGGTGGCGAGACCGGCCTCCTGCGAGGCCCGCCAACGCCGCTCACCCATGATGAGTTCGTACGGCGTCTGCGCCTGATCCGGGTCGCCTTCTGGCACGGGCCGCACGACGATGGGCTGCAGAACCCCGATCTCGCCGATCGAGTGGACGAGTTCGGCCATGTGCTCCTCGTCGAACACCGAGCGCGGCTGCTTCGGGTTCGGGCGGATCAGCGACTGCGGGATCTCGGCGAACGACGCACCAGGCACGGGCGCGAGGTTCGACGTCACGTCCCTCTCGTCATCAATGCCGGCCGCGTCATCACGCTGTTCCGGCTGCGCTTCGAGCTTCGCCACCTCTGTTTCACGTGAAACGCTCGGCGCCTGCCCCGCGGGCTGCGTGACGGCGGCCGCGGCGGCGGCGAGGTCGTCGTGGCGGCGATGCGTCGAGGCGCGCGATTCGGTCCGGGGTTCGGTACCCCGCGGCGCCTGGTGCGACGGGCGCGGCGTGAGGGCCTCGCTGAAGCGGCTCGCACGGGCCTCCGGGGCGGCGGGTTCGTCGCCGTCCTGCGTGCGCGAGGCCTTGGAGTCGGTGAAGAAGACGTCCGTCGGGCGCGTCACCCGCGTCGGTTCGGTGGTGTTGGGGATGAGCGCACCCAGGCCACGGCCGAGTCCACGTCGCTTGTCGTTCATCGAGGTCCACTTCCTACACGGTGGGTCAGGCGGGATGAGTATGAGAAGGCTGCGTACGACGTTGCAGCATGACGGCGATCGCCGTCGGGCGTCGCGGCGTCGGTCATCGTCCGATTCGCCCCGACGGCTCGGGCACGCTCGCACCGCGCAGGGCCATCTCCCGGGCCGCATCGCGGTAGCTCGTCGCACCGGTGCTCGTCGGGTCGTACGTCATGACGGTCTCGCCATGGCTCGGCGCCTCCGAGATGCGCACCGAGCGCGGCACGAGCGCGCCGAGCACCTGCTCGGGGAAGTGCGCGCGCACCTCGTCCGCGACCTGCGCGGAGAGGTTGGTGCGCCCGTCGTACATGGTGAGAAGGATGGTCGAGACGTGCAGCCCGGGGTTGAGGTGCATCTTGATCATCTCGATGTTCTTGAGCAGCTGGCTCAGCCCCTCGAGCGCGTAGTACTCGCACTGGATGGGGATGAACACCTCGTCAGCCGCGACGAACGCGTTGACGGTGAGCAACCCGAGGCTCGGCGGGCAGTCGATGAAGACGTAGTCGAAGCGCTCGTCCGGGGTCGAGTCAGCCAACTGCGCGTTGATCGCACGGTGCAGACGGGATTCGCGAGCGACCAAGGAGACGAGCTCGATCTCCGCGCCGGCGAGGTCGATCGTCGCCGGCGCACACCACAGGCCGGGGATGTCGGGGCACTGGGTCATGACCTCGTCGATGGGCGTTCCTTCGACGATGACGTCGTAGACGCTCGGCACGTCGGAGTGGTGCTCGATGCCGAGAGCAGTGGAAGCGTTGCCCTGCGGGTCGATGTCGATGACGAGAACCTTGAGCCCCGCCTGAGCGAGCGCCGCCGCGACGTTCACGGTCGTCGTCGTCTTCCCGACGCCGCCCTTCTGATTTGCGACCGTGAGCACCCGCGGGTGCGTCGGGCGCGGCAGTTGTTCGACGCTCGTGAAGCTCACGCGGGCCGGCCTGGGCTCGGCTGACGGTGCCTCGGGTTCGGCGTGGAGCACATCGCGTCGTCCTTCGTCGTCCATGGGGTGCTGTGGGTCGTCGTGATCTGTCATGCCTTGCCAGTCGGTGTCCGTCGCGCGTTCGAAGCTGGGGACGCGGGGGCGGGCATGGCGGCGAGCGCGCCGCGACGGCAGGGGCGAGCGCGCAGCCAGGGCGGGATCAGCCTCGACGCTCTGCGACTGCGGAGCGTCGGTGGCCTCGGACTCGGCATGATGACGCGGCGCGTACCCCGCGCTCTGTGCAGAATTGCGGTGCGACACATCGTCTTGTGCCGCAGTGCCCTCGGGCACCTCGGCCGTGCCCTGATCTGTCGATGCCTCGTCGACGACGGGACCGGTCAACGTCACCGTCGTGGCGGCATCCCCCACACCTTCGCCATCGGAGACGGCGACCTCGGCCTTCGTGTCAGCGGCACCAGAGTCAGCACGGTCGTCATCGCCCCGGGCGTCGGTTGGGGTGGCGGCCTCGACGCCATCGACCGACTCGGTTCCATCCGCGTCACGCGGCGCGGGAGCCGTCGGGGTCGTTGTTTCACGGGGAACAATCGCCCCGCCGAGCAGGATGTCGTAACCGAGCGCAGCTCGCACGTCAGAGACGGCATCGCCTGCTGGGGCGGCATCCTCGCCATCCTGCATCTCGCGAGGTGAGGGTTCCGATTCCCCCGTGGGTGCGGCCTCCTGGTCAGCGGCCGACGGCTCAGCGACCTCGTCAGCGGTATCCGTCGTGCGCTGGCCGGTGACCTCCGAGACCTGCGGATCCATCATCGGCTGAGGTGTTTCACGTGAAACGTCAGCACCTATCGGGCCCTCAGCCTGCTCCGTGACGACCGGATTCACCACCGTGACGACCGCATCACCGCCGAGGCTCTCGGCCGCTGCGGTGGAGATACCCTGCCATCCGACGGGCTCTGGGCTCGGGCCCGTGTGCGCGACGCCAGGCCTGTGGGTGGGCCAGCCGACTGGGGCAGTGGATGTCACCGGTTCTCCTCGGATTCGCGTTGACGGCAAGACCCCATTGTGTCACCTGTGGCGCAGGGGGCGAACGCGGCTGTCCCCAGGCCTGACGTTGCCGTCACACCTGGGGACAGGGAATCACGTGGGGTGGCGCACCGGCACCGGAGGGAACCTCAGGCGCGCCGATCTGGACGGCGGGACGGCTTCTGCTTGGTCTTGTCGAGGGTGCCGGCCTGCTTGCGCGTGAGTTGCGGCGCGACGCCGTCGACGGTGAGCCGGACGGTCACCGTCGGTGGCTCGACGGTGCCCTCGCCCCACGTCTCCACCTCAGCCGTGCGAACACGCAACCGGCGCAGTACGGCCTCGTCCTCGTCACGCTCTTCGGCGGCACTCGAGCCCTTGAGGACGAACATCTCGCCGCCCCGGCTCACGAGCGGCAACGACCAGCGCGCCAGTTCCCCGATGCGCGCGACGGCACGTGACGTCACGACGTCGAACGTGCGCTGCCCCCACAACTCGTCCGCACGGGCGCGCACCACCTCGACGTTCGGCAAGTCGAGTTCGTCGACGACGTCGGCCAGCCACGTCGTCCGTCGAAGCAGAGGTTCGACGAGCGTCATCGTGAGGTCGGGGCGGGCGATGGCGAGGACGAGGCCGGGCAGCCCGGCGCCGGCACCGATGTCGGCGACGTGAGACCCCCGGGCGATTCCGGGGTGGACGACGGCGCAGTTGAGGACGTGCCGTTCCCACATGCGCGGCACCTCACGCGGGCCCATGAGCCCGTGGCTGACGCCGGTGTCGCACAGGGCGTCGACGTAGCGCGTCATGAGCGGCAGCTGGTCAGCCAGGAAGGCCGCTGCCGTGTCGGGTGCCGGAGGCGGCGAAGACGCCTGCGGGGCCGCAGGCGTCTTCGCGTCGTGCTCGTGAGCGGGCTGCGTCATGCTGCCGTCTCACGCTCGAGTTTCACGTGAAACACGATCATTCGGGCAGCACCACGACGTAGCGGTTCGGCTCGGCGCCCTCGGATTCCGACGTCAGCCCTGCGGCGAGCACCACATCGTGCACGACCTTCCGTTCGAACGCGGTCATCGGCTCCATCTCGACCTTGGCGCCAGTCTTCTTCGCTTCCGCGACGGCGTCAGCAGCCTTCGACTCGAGAGCGCTTCGTCGCTCGGCACGATGGCCGGCGATGTCGAGCATCGCGCGGCTGCGCTCGCCCGTCTCAGCCTGGACGGCGAGACGCATGAGTTCCTGCAGGGCGTCGAGCGTCTTGCCGCCGGAGCCGACGAGGGAGCGCGGCACCTGGCCTTCCTCGGAGTCGACGATGGAGACGGCCGCGCGGCCTCCCTCGACCTCGACGTCGATGTCGCCGTCGAGGTCGGCGATGTCGAGTAGCTTCTCGAGGAAATCCGCCGCGATCTCACCTTCGCGCTCGAGGTTGGTGACGCCAGAGCGTCCCGGTGCCTGTTCGGTCATGATGACGTCCCTCTCACTTCTTGCGCTTCGAGCGCGGCGTGTTCTTCTTCGGCTGGTTGCGCGGCCCGGTCTGCGGCGCCTTGGTGGCCCGGCCGTTCTCGCGCACCGGGTTCGTCGCCGCGGGTGTCTCGACGACGCTCGACTCGACGACGTCACTCGCAGCCGCCTTCTTCTTCGACATGGAGACCTTCGATGCGCCGGCGGGGCGTGCACCCGTCTTGACGCCCTGCTGTTCGCGGGCCTGTTCTTGCGCCTTCTCCATGGCCTGGGCGAAGCGGCCCTTCGGCTTGCCCTCGTTGGCCTTGCGCAGATCGTCCATCGTGACGGTCTTGTGCTCGCGCCCCTTGGCACGGTTGCGCTCCTCGAGCTTCTTCTCGGCTGCCGATCCGGGCGTCGGCATGCGGTGGATGACGTACCACTGCTGGCCCATCGTCCACACGTTCGTGACGAACCAGTAGATGAGGACACCGATCGGGAAGTTCACACCGGAGATCGCGAAGAAGATCGGCATCAGGTAGATGATGATCTGCTGCTGCTTCGCCATCGGCCCCTCGAGTGCGGCCTTCGGCATGTTGCGTCGCATCAGCTGGTGCTGGGTGATGAACGACGTCGCCGACATGAGGACGATGAGCAGGATGGCGACCCACTTGGCCGATCCCCAACCGTCTGTGCCCATGAAGGTGTCGGACAGCTTCGCACCGAACAGCTTCGAGCTCTCTGCCTGGCCGGCGAGCGACTTCGTGAGGAAGCCGATCTCATCGTGACGCCCGTCGGCGATCTTGCTCAGGTTGTTGAGCACCCGGAACAGCGCGAAGAAGAACGGCGCCTGGAGCAGGATCGGCAGGCACGAGCCGAGCGGGTTGGTACCGGTGGTCCGGTACAGCTCCATCATCTCTTCCTGCTGCTTGGCGCGGGACTCAGGATCCTTCTTGCCCTTGTACTTGGCCTGGATCTTCTGCATCTCTGGCTGCACGAGCTGCATGCGACGCGACGCGTGGATCTGCTTGACGAACAGTGGGATCAGCAGGATGCGCAGCACGATGACGAGGCCGGCGATGGACAGCGCCCACGTCCAGCCGGACGCCTCGGGCAGGCCGACGAGCGAGAAGAGCTTGTGCCAGCCGACCATGATGGCGGCGACGAACCACTCGAGTGGATAGAGCAGGGTGTCCATCAATCATCCTTCGCAATGATGTGGGCGTGAGTCGACGCCGCTCGCGGACGAGCAGGCGTCAGGAGGTCTTCTTCTGAGGAACGTGGTCGACCCCGCCGGGGTTCCACGGATGGCAACGGCCGAGCCGCTTGAGCGTGAGCCAGGTGCCCTTGATCGGGCCGAATCGCTGCAGGGCCGTGAGGCCGTACGTCGAGCACGACGGGTAGAACCGGCACGTGGCAGGCAACGCCGGGGAGATCCACCGACGGTAGAAACGGACGACCACGAGCAGCGGCCATACGACGACGCGGCGCCAGCCGTGCTGTTCGTCCGGCACCGGTGTGGCTGACGCGGCGTGGTCGCCGGGCACATCATCGCCGGCCGGCGCTCGAGGCACCCCGGCACTCATCGTCGAACCCTGGACGCGTCCTGATGCGCCCGGCCCGATGGTTCGCGTGAATCCGTTTCACGTGAAACATCCTGTGGTCGCTGACGTCGCGTCGCCTTGGCGAGCATCCGATCGAACTCCCTCGCGACGTCGTGGCTCGAGGCACCGGCGATCGCCGGGTTCGCGCGCACGACGATGTCGAGCCCGGGCTCGATCTCGCTCAACGCGTCCCGGGCGACGTGCCGCAGCACGCGTTTGGCCCGCGAACGCACGACGGCGTTGCCCACGGCCTTTGAAACGACGAAACCGACGCGCGGCCCCACCCGATCCTCGGGTGAAAGGCCGAACGCGTCGGCGTCGATCACATGAACGGCGAGCAGCGAGCCACCCGCGCGCCCCGCACGTCGATCCCGCAGGACGGCGCGGTACTGCCCTGCGTCACGAATGCGATGCTGAGCAGGGAGCACGGCCGGTCGTGGGCCGAACTCAGGCGGAAAGCTGCTTGCGACCCTTGGCGCGGCGGTTCGCCAGGATGGCGCGGCCGGCGCGGGTGCGCATGCGCAGACGGAAGCCGTGCGTCTTGGCGCGGCGACGGTTGTTGGGCTGGAAGGTGCGCTTGCTCACGTCGAACTCCATTGGGGAAGGGCGAACGCTCGCGCGCCGCCGTCGTGCTGATGGTCAGGGTTGTCGCGCCACCCGCACGTGACGGGCTCCAGGCTCTTCGAACCTTCGGCATCCCACTCCTGCAGCACCGGCAATGGCGGCCCACAGGGCCTGCCCATCGGCGAAGATACCTTGGAACGGCACGCATCGAGGCGGTGGATCACCGTCATCGGGGCGCAGACAATCGTCATCCAGCTTACGCATGCGGGGCCAACAGGGTCAAAACGTCCGAACCTCCACTCCATACCCAACAGCGCGCGCACGCGAATAACACATCTGTGATTCACACGTCGCTGCACAAATCCAGTCGACACGCCGTTAGCCTGGCGAG
This sequence comes from Dermacoccus sp. CCH2-D9, assembly GCF_001556795.1. Classification (NCBI taxonomy): domain Bacteria; kingdom Bacillati; phylum Actinomycetota; class Actinomycetes; order Micrococcales; family Dermacoccaceae; genus Dermacoccus; species Dermacoccus sp. CCH2-D9. The sequence goes on along the minus strand of NZ_LSJT01000049.1, from coordinate 28,773 downwards.
AAAACGACATTCCCCTCATCTGGCGCCACACCGCCCGACGAGCCCCACGACACACCGTGCACAGGCTGTGGATAACTCTGTGGATATGGGGCCTACTATGGGGAGACGCCAAGCCCGCCTCGTCGCCATCACGGCCTCGAGCACCAACGACCGACCGGCTGCGACCCCCGCAGCGCCAGGAGGAGCCACGTGACCACCGACGAACCCGTCGACTACGAGCGCACCTGGCACGCCGCGTTGGAGGACATGGACAAGCACGGCATCGGCTCGCGTGATCGCGCCTACCTCAACCTGACGCGCTTCGTCGGGCTGCTCGGTGACAACGTGCTGCTGTCCGTGCCCTTCGACCAGACGAAGCGGATGCTCGAGGGGCCGCTGCGCGAACCGGTGGCGAAGGCGCTCTCGGATCAGCTCGGCCAGCAGGTGCGCGTCGCCATCAGCGTGGACGAGAGTCTCCAGGCAGCGGTGCGCGACCTCGACGACGAGGGTGACGCGTCCGACGAGAACACCTCTGCAGCAACCGAATCCGGTGATGGAACGCTCGGGTTCACCGTACCCGGCCAGGGCGCACCCCGGCCGACGAAGGCCGACCCGGGCGTCGTCCTGCCGCCTCGTTCGACGGGCTATCAGCGCGATGCCGCTGCCGCTCCGAGCGACACCGAGGCCCCGCGCCTCAACCCCAAGTACACGTTCGACACGTTCGTCATCGGTGAGAGCAACCGGTTCGCGCACGCCGCCGCCATCGCCATCGCCGAGGAGCCGGGCCAGGCCTACAACCCCCTGTTCATCCACGGCGACTCGGGGCTCGGCAAGACCCACCTGCTGCACGCGATCGGTCACTACGTGCACGACTACCACCCGAAGCTGCGGGTGCGATACGTCAGCTCCGAGGAGTTCACGAACGACTTCGTCAACTCGATCCGTGACGACCGCGCCGCGACGTTCCAGCGCCGCTACCGCGACGACGTCGACGTCCTGCTCATCGACGACATCCAGTTCCTGCAGGGCAAGGAGCAGACGCAGGAGGAGTTCTTCCACACCTTCAATGCGCTGCACTCCACCGGCAAGCAGATCGTGCTGACCTCGGATCAGCCGCCGGAGAAGCTGACGACGTTCGCCGACCGCATGCGCAGCCGCTTCAAGTCGGGCCTGACGACGGACGTCCACCCGCCCGAGCTGGAGACGCGCATCGCGATCCTGCGCAAGAAGGCCAACGCCGAGCGCATGGACATCGGCGATGACGTGCTCGAGCTCATCGCCTCGAAGATCTCGACGAACATCCGTGAGCTCGAGGGCGCGCTCATCCGTGTCGCCGCTTATGCGTCGCTGCAGAAGGAACCGGTCGACCGGGCGAAGGCCGCGTTCGTCCTCAAGGACGTCGTGCCGAGCGAGACGGGGCAGATCACCGTCGGCCACATCATCGCCGAGACGGCCGTCTACTTCGGGGTGACGGTCGACGACATCAAGGGCCCGTCGCGCTCACGCAACCTGACGATGGCGCGTCAGATCGCCATGTACCTGTCGCGTGAGCTGACGGAGCACTCATTCCCACAGCTCGGACAGCACTTCGGTGGGCGCGACCACACGACCGTCATGCACGCGGAGAAGAAGATCCGCCAGCTCATCGGTGAGCGTCGCCCCGTGTACGACCAGATCACGGAGCTGACGACGCAGATCCGCCGTCGCAGTCACTGACTCCACGGCACGTCGCCGTGATCGGCGTCACTGCGAGCGCCTGACGCTGAGACAATGCGCGGATGACGACGCACCGCGCCCCGCATGCTGCTCCCCTTGACGCAGCCACATCAGGGACGCGTCGTGCAGGCGCCGTCCTCACGCTCGTGCTGGCCGGGCTGTCGATGTTCGGCCCCTTCAACGTCGACGCGCCCCTGCCCGCGTTCGCCCGCATGGGCGTCGAGTTTCACGTGGAACCGGCCGCGATGCAGCAGGTGGTCAGCGTCTACCTGTTGTCGTTCGCCGTCATGAGCCTGTTCCACGGGCCGGTGTCGGACGCCGTGGGTCACAAACCCGTCATGACGGTGGGGATCGGTGTCTATGTCCTCGCCTCCGTCGGCTGCGCTCTGGCGCCGTCTCTGCCACTGCTGCTCGTCTTCCGCGCGTTCCAGGGGTTCGCGGCCGGGGCGGGTCAGATCATCGCGCGTGCGGTGATCCGCGACCTCTTCTCCGGCCCCGAGGCACAACGCCTGATGAGCCAGGTGTCGATGATCTTCGGACTCGCGCCGGCCTTCGCGCCGATCCTGGGCGGTGCCTTGCTGACGGTGGGCGACTGGCGCTCGATCTTCTGGTTCCTCACCGCGTTCGGTGTGGTCATGACCATCTGCGTGAACAGGTTCCTGCCCGAGACACTTCCCGTGGAACAACGCTCGTCCCTCGCACTCGGGCCCATCGTGAGCGCTCTCCTGGCGGCACTGCGCAGCGGTCGGTTCCTACGCATCGCGCTGGCCGCGTCGCTCGCGTTCGCAGGACAATTCTTGTTCATCTCGAACGCGCCTCTCTTCCTCGGCGGGCTGCTCGGGCTCGGCGAGAACGAGTACTGGATGTTCTTCGTGCCGATGGTGGTGTGCATGATCGTGGGCTCCTGGCTGAGCGCGCGGGCCGCCGGGCACCTCAGCGCCGCCAGTCAGGCGTCGTACGGCCTGCTGTTCGCCCTCGCCTCAGCCACGGTCGGCGTCGTCATCACACTGCAGCCGTGGGGCAGCGACGTCCCGTGGGCGCTCGTCGCGCCTTCCCTGACGGCCTTCGGGGTTGCGGTCGCTCTGCCGGTGCTCCAGCTCGCGCAGCTCGACGAGTTTCCCCAGGCGCGTGGCACGGCGGCTTCCGCCGGCACCTTCGTCAACCTCGTCTTCGCCGCTGCTCTCGCCGGGGTGATCGGACCGTTGGTGGCCACGGACCTCGTGACGATGGCGCTCGCCGCCTTCTGCTTCGTCGCATCGGGCGCGTTGCTCTGGGCCGCCCACGTGGCGGCGCGTCGATGAGTGCGTGAGTGAACGGCGGGCCAACGCCCGACGGCTGCCAAACTGCCGCTCGGCGGCTCGCAGGTGGCCACCCACATGGTTGTCCACAGAATCTGGGGACAACCATGTGGGCAAGGTGTGGGTCGCTGACGGCCCGCGAACATCCGAAGGTCCCAGAACCCCGGAATGGCGCTCATCCACACCTGGGGACAACACTGTGGAAATGTGGACGACACCGATGTGATTCCCTCCTGGTTCACGGCAACCACCCAGCCGTCATCGAGTGATCCATCCCTCATCCACGGGGTTATCCACAGTTTCTGGGGATGAAGCAGTGGAAAACCCGTCCGATCAGGGGAAAACCCACCCCGCAACGACAGCCGGTTGTGGATGAAGATTTTCTCTCCACAACCGGCTGTCACCGTCCACAGCACCGATCCCCACGTCACCCACACCCGAGATCCCAGTGCTGACGAGGACGAACAGAGGTTTTCCCCACCATCCACACCCCCTATGACGACGACCAACATCTTCACCATGGCGAGAAAGCGCCCCACGTATCCACACCGCACCCCACTGCCGACGAGCCGGCAACGTCCCCCGTCAGCACCCCTCGTCGTCTCTTGGGCCAGGCCGACGACCTGAGCTAGGCTCACGAACGCACAGCTGTGCCTGTGGCATCGACGCGGAGTTCGTTCGCAGCAGAAGCCACCCCGCACGTGACGAGACATCGCACGAGGGTCACAGCTCGCCTGCGACGACGAACGATGAGGGACGGTGGACGTGAAGCTCCGGGTTGAACGCGATGTGTTGGCCGAAGCGGTGGCCTGGGCAGTGCGCGGTCTGTCGCAGCGCCCGCCCGTCCCCGTGCTCGCGGGTGTCCTGCTCGAGGCGAGCCCCGATGGCCTGACGCTGTCCGCGTTCGACTACGAGGTCTCCGCGAAGGTGACGGTCGACGCCGACGTCGAGGAGGCGGGCACCGTCCTCGTCCTCGGCCGCCTGCTTGCCGACATCACGAAGAGCCTTCCGCACAAGCCGATCGAACTGATCAGCGAGGGCTCGAAGGTGCAGGTCACGTGCGGCAGCGCGAAGTTCAGCCTCCAGAGCATGCCGACGGGCGAGTACCCGACGCTGCCCGCCAACCCCGATCCGACGGGCGTCATTGCCGGGGACGTCTTCACGCAGGCCGTCGCGCAGGTCAGCGTCGCGGCCGACCGCGGTGACACCCTGCCGATCCTCACCGGCGTGCGCGTCGAGGTCTCCGGCAACAAGCTGACGCTGCTCGCGACGGACCGCTACCGCCTCGCGATGCGCGAGGTCATGTGGAACGCCGGAGACGAGGGCGCCGAGTACGCGGCGCTCGTGCCCGCGCGCACCCTCGACTCGCTCGCCAAGTCCCTCGGCGCCGCCGGCAACGTCTCGCTCTCCCTGAGCGGCGCGTCGACGGGCTCCGGTCTCGCCGGTTTCGAGGCCGGCCAGCGTCGCATGACGACGCGTCTGCTCGACGGCGACTACCCCAAGGTGACGAGCCTGTTCCCGACGAGCGTCGACACGACGGCGATCGTCGAGACGGCGCAGCTCGCCGAGGCGTGCAAGCGCGTCTCCCTCGTCGCTGAGCGCAACATGCCCGTCCGTCTGCGGTTCGCCGAGGATTCGGTGCGCATCGAGGCCGGCACGGGCGAGGACGCGCAGGCCTCGGAGACGTTCGAGGCGAAGATCGACGGCCCCGAGCTCGAGATCGCGTTCAGCCCCCAGTTCCTGCTCGACGGGCTCGGCGTCGTCGGCACGAAGTACGTCCGCCTCGGCTTCACCCAGCCGACGCGTCCGGCTGTCCTGTCCGGTCAGGACGAGATCGACGGTGACGCCGACGACAGCTACCGCTACCTCATCATGCCGGTGCGTTTCGCGAACTGACGGCCGTTCGGACAGCGTTCGCGCCCCTGCCCGGACGGGCGTAGCGTGAACCCTGAGTTTTCGTGATGCGCGCGTTCCAGACGTGCGTGTCGGACATGCAACGTCACGAAGGAGCAGACCCATGCAGCTTGGTTTGATCGGTCTCGGCAAGATGGGCGGCAACATGCGCGATCGCATGAAGGCTGCGGGCATCGAGGTCATCGGCTACGACACGAATCGCGAGATCAGCGACGTCGCGGACCTCGCCGAGCTCGTCGAGAAGCTCGACGCACCGCGCAACATCTGGGTCATGGTGCCGGCCGGCAAGATCACCGACTCCGTCATGTCCGAGCTGCAGGGCCTGCTGGCCGAGGGCGACCTCGTCATCGACGGTGGCAACAGCAAGTGGTCCGACGACCAGGGCCACGCCGAGCAGTTCGCCAAGACGGGCGTGCACTTCATGGACTGCGGTGTCTCCGGCGGCATCTGGGGCAAGGAGAACGGCTACGGCCTCATGTGCGGCGGTGACGACGCCGACGTCGAGCGCATGATGCCGGTCTTCGACGCGCTGCGCCCGGAGGGCCCCCGCGAGGAGGGCTTCGTCCACGCCGGTGAGGTCGGCGCCGGTCACTACGCCAAGATGGTCCACAACGGCATCGAGTACGGCCTCATGCACGCCTACGCCGAGGGCTGGGAGCTGCTCGAGGCGAAGGACATCGTCACCGACGTCCACGGCTGCTTCAAGGCCTGGACGCGCGGCACCGTCGTGCGTTCCTGGCTGCTCGACCTCATGGTGAAGGCGCTCGAGGAGACGCCGCACCTCGAGGGCGTCTCCGAGTACTCGACCGACTCCGGTGAGGGTCGCTGGACGCTCGAGGAGGCCATCGCGAACGCCGTCCCGATGCCGGTGCTCGCCGCCGCGCTGTTCGGCCGTTTCGCCTCGCGCCAGGAGAACAGCCCGCAGATGCAGGCAGTCGCCGCACTGCGCGGTCAGTTCGGCGGGCACGAGGTGATGCAGTTTGGTCACGAGCCGTGGCGCGCCGCGAAGGAGGGCCAGGCCGAGGTCTCCGGCGCCGCCGAGCCGAAGAAGGACGCGGGCGCCGCGCGCCCGGGCGCTGCCCCCAACGAGCACTGATCGGCGTTCGTTGATCTGACGATTCGACCCCAGGGCATCCGAGCCACCGACCGAAAGCGCTGTGAGACTCCGCCATCTGTCGCTGCGTGACTTCCGCTCCTACACGGAGGCGGAAGTCGAGCTCGCTGACGGAGTGACCACATTCGTGGGCCTCAACGGCCAGGGCAAGACCAACCTGGTCGAAGCCGCCGGTTACCTCGCGACCCTGGGGTCGCATCGTGTCTCGACGGACGCTCCCCTCGTCCGCTTCGGAGCCGAGCGGGCCTTCGTGCGCGCGGCCGTCGTCCGTGATTCACGTGAAACAGTGCTCGAGCTCGAGATCATTCCTGGCAGGGCCAACCGGGCACGCATCGGACGCGCGGCTGCGGGGCGTCCCCGTGACATCCTCGGGACGCTGCGAACCGTGCTCTTCGCGCCGGAGGATCTCGCGCTCGTCAAGGGCGACCCCGGGGAACGTCGCCGATTTCTCGACGACCTCCTCGTCGCCCGTCAACCGCGCTGGGCCGGTGCTCGTTCGGACTACGACAAGATTCTCAAGCAGCGCAACGCCCTGTTGCGCTCCGCCCAACCGGCGCTCAAGAAGGGCGCGCGAGGCCTTCGCCTCTCGGCGGATGAAGAGGTTTCACGTGAAACAGCGCTCGACACGCTGGTCGAGTGGAACACGCACCTCGCGTCAGTCGGTTCTGCCCTCGTCTACGCCCGTCTACGGTTGCTGAAAGATCTGGCCCCCTACGTGGCCCAGGCGTACGACGAGGTCAGTGCCGGGCGTTCTGATGCGCGCGTCGCGTATGTGTCGTCACTGCCGGAGGCGGAGTCGACCGCGGCGCGCATCGCCTCGGGCGAGGTTCCGGAGCGCGACGAGCTCGAGAAGGCCTTTCATGAGGCGTTCGAGCTCCAGCGGACCCGCGAGATCGAACGTGGTGTCACCCTCGTCGGGCCGCACCGGGACGACGTCACCCTGACGCTCGGAGACCTGCCCGCCAAGGGCTACGCGAGTCACGGCGAGTCGTGGTCGTTCGCGCTCGCCCTGCGCCTCGCGGCCTTCCACCTGCTGCGTCATGACCTCGGCACCGACCCCGTCCTCGTCCTCGACGACGTCTTCGCCGAACTCGACGCGAGGCGCCGCGAACGGCTGGCCGACATGGTGAGCGACGCCGAGCAGGTGCTCATCACCGCCGCCGTCGAGGAGGACGTTCCCGCGCGGCTTGCCGGCCAGGTCTTCCACGTGACGAAGGGCCACGTCGCGTCTCGAGGCGATGGCTCCCTCGAGGAGGCGCCTGGCGGCGTCCAGCCCGCGGCTCACCCCGGTGTGCCCGAGGCCGAGGACGCCCCGGCTGGGCCCGCCCGTGATGCGGACGGCCGTGATGACGGTGACGCGGCAGATGAGTGAGACCGGCGGCATCGATGCGGGGGCACCGGACGACCATGCCCCGGGCACTGGCACCGATGGTGCGGCGGCGCCGGTCGAGTCGAACGCTGAGGACGAGCGCGCCGTCGCCGCGCGGTTGGCGCTCGCTCGGGCTCAGCGCAATGCCGCCGAGCGGGGTTTTCGTCCGGGTTCGCGTCCTGCGCCCCGGCGTTCCCGCTCGACGCAGAGCTTCACGCCGTCGTCGAATCGCGATGGACGCGACCCCCAACTCATCGACTCGACGATGAAACGCCTCCTGCTCGAGCGGGGGTGGAACGTCGACGTGGCAGCCGGCGCCGTCATGTCGCGGTGGGCCGATCTCGTCGGTGCGGGCGTGGCCGAGCACGCTCGGCCTCTCACGTTCGAGGACGGCGTGCTCACCGTCCGCGCCGAATCGACGGCCTGGGCCACGCAGCTGCAGCTGCTCACCGCATCCCTGCTGGCCTCCATCGCTGACGGTGTCGGTGAGGGCGTCGTCAACGAACTGCGGGTCGTTGGCCCGAGCGCCCCGAGCTGGGTGCGCGGCCCGCGTCGTGTCGCAGGACGCGGACCGCGCGACACCTACGGCTGACGGCCGCGCTTGTTTCACGTGAAACCTTCCCGGTTTCGTGTGCAGAGCGCCTCCAGCGAAACCCCGCAGCATGTCCACGTCACCCCGTCGACGCTGAGAGAGGAGCCCGAGGGAGGCCGGCCGAGCCAGAGGCCGATGGGTGCCCTTTAGGCCCCGGTCGACGATCCCCGGCACGTCGAGGCCTCGTTCCTGCGTGCACGAGGCCCTCTGGAGCGTTTCGTGGCTATGTTCTGAGCCGTGCTACCGGTAAGATGGACATGATTTGCACGTTGTATCGCGTCACGAGCCCGCACGCACGTCGTTGCGGGAGTCACGCCTCGGGTTTCCCGCTCCGAGAGCCGGCGCTCTGCAACGGTGCCACGCACGGTGAAGGAGCACAGTGGCCGACAAGCCCAGCGACGACTCGATCGACCCGACGACGCAGGATCCCTCGCTCGCAGACGCAGCCGACGGCGCGTCAGAGCAGGTCGAGCAGCACGTCCGGTCGCAGATCGACACGGAGTACGACGCCGACACCATCCAGGTCCTCGAGGGCCTCGAGGCCGTCCGCAAGCGGCCCGGCATGTACATCGGCTCCACGGGTGAGCGCGGTCTGCATCACCTCGTGTGGGAGATCGTCGACAACTCGGTCGACGAGGCCCTCGCCGGTCACGCGACGCGCGTCGACGTGACGATCCTGCCCGACAACGGCATCCGCGTCTCCGACAACGGCCGTGGCATCCCGACGGGCCGCAACGAGGCGTACGACATGTCGACCGTCGAGCTCGTCCTCACCCAGCTGCACGCCGGAGGCAAGTTCGGTGGCGGCGGCTACAAGGTCTCCGGTGGTCTGCACGGCGTCGGCAGCTCGGTCGTCAACGCCCTGTCGACGCGCCTCGAGGCCGAGGTGCGGCAGAAGGGCCACGTCTACCGCATGGAGTTCGCGGGCGGCGTGCCGCTCGGCGAGCTGCGTGAGGAAGAGGAGAGCGACGAGACCGGCACGACGATCACGTTCTGGGCGAGCCCGGAGATCTTCGAGACGACCGTCTACGACTTCGAGACGATCCGTGCGCGCTTCCAGCAGATGGCCTTCCTCAACAAGGGCCTGACGATCTCCCTCACCGACGAGCGTCCCGACGCCGTCGACGAGGGTGCTGCAGAGGAAGCTGCGGCCGACGCTGCAGCCGAGGGTGCCGACGCCGCACAGGCCGACGAGGCCGCCGCGCAGGCGAAGAAGGGCAAGAGCGTCACGTACTGCTACGCGGACGGTCTGCTCGACTACGTCAAGCACCTCAACTCCTCCAAGCGCGCCGAGGTCGTCAACGAGGACATCATCGCGTTCGAGCACGAGGACGCCGAGCGCTACCTCTCGGTCGAGGTCGCGATGCAGTGGACGACGGCGTACAGCGAGTCCGTCCACACGTACGCCAACACGATCAACACGCACGAGGGTGGCACGCACGAAGAAGGTTTCCGCGCGGCGATGACGAAGCTCGTCAACGACTTCGCGCGCCGCGAGAAGCTGCTCAAGGAGAAGGACGACAACCTCACCGGTGACGACATCCGCGAGGGGCTGACGGCCGTCATCAGCGTCAAGCTTGCCGAACCACAGTTCGAGGGCCAGACGAAGACGAAGCTCGGCAACTCCGAGGTCAAGGGCTTCGTCCAGACCGCGGTGCGCGACGAGTTCGACCACTGGCTGCAGATGCACCCGCGCGAGGGCAAGGCGATCGTCAGCAAGGCCATCTCCGCCGCGTCGGCGCGGATGGCGGCCCGCAAGGCGCGCGAGACCGCGCGACGCAAGGGCCTGCTCGAATCGGGTGGACTGCCGGGCAAGCTGCGCGACTGCCAGAGCAAGGATCCGTCGATCTCCGAGGTGTTCATCGTCGAGGGTGACTCGGCCGGCGGCTCGGCGGTGCAGGGGCGCAACCCCTTCAACCAGGCGATCCTGCCGATCCGTGGCAAGATCCTCAACGTCGAGAAGGCACGCCTCGACAAGGTGCTCGCGAACAACGAGGTGCAGGGCCTGATCTCGGGCTTCGGCACGGGCATCGGCGAGGACTTCACGATCGAGAAGGCGCGCTACCACAAGATCGTCCTCATGGCCGACGCCGACGTCGACGGCATGCACATCCGCACGCTGCTGCTCACCCTGCTGTTCCGCTTCATGCGCCCGCTCATCGAGGCCGGATACGTCTACCTCGCCCAGCCGCCGCTGTACCGCATCAAGTGGAGCAACCACGAGCACGAGTTCGCCTTCACCGACCGCGAGCGCGACGCGATGATCGTCGCAGGCCAGTCGAAGGGCTGGCGCCTGCCGAAGGAGAACGGCGTCCAGCGCTACAAGGGTCTCGGCGAGATGAACTACCAGGAGCTGTGGGAGACCACGATGGACCCGGAGTCGCGCACGTTGCTCCAGGTCACGCTCGAGGACGCCGCGGCCGCCGACGAGATCTTCGCCGTGCTCATGGGTGAGGACGTCGAATCGCGACGCAGCTTCATCCAGCGCAACGCGAAGGACGTCAGGTTCCTCGACATCTGATCTGCGTTTCACGTGAAACGTGAGCCACGAGCGGCTCCGTTTCACGTGAAACATCGCGACAACTCGACAACCCTTCATCGAAGGAATGACACATGTCTGACGACACGAACCTGCCGGGCGACGAAGCGTCCGACCTGCCGGACGATCTCCCCGAGGTCCCCCAGGGCGACGCCGACGCTCCCGCCAGCGACGCCGCAGCAGCCGCGGCCGGCATCGACCCCACGCGCCCCGAGCCGCCGACGATGAAGGTGCCGAACACGCCGGAGGCGCAGGCCGCCGTCGCCGCTCCGGTTGCGCACCGCGTCGACCCGATCGACCTCAACGCCGAGATGCAGCGCAGCTACATCGAGTACGCGATGAGCGTCATCGTCTCGCGTGCTCTGCCAGACGTGCGTGACGGCCTCAAGCCCGTGCACCGTCGCATCGTCTACGCCATGTACGACGGCGGTTACCGCCCCGACCGCGGGTACAACAAGTGCAGCCGCGTGGTCGGTGACGTCATGGGTCAGTACCACCCGCACGGTGACTCGGCGATCTACGACGCCCTCGTGCGTCTCGTGCAGCCGTGGTCGATGCGCTACCCGCTCGTCGACGGCCAGGGCAACTTCGGTTCGCCCGGCAACGACGGCGCAGCCGCCCCGCGATACACCGAGTGCCGCATGGCGCCCCTCGCGATGGAACTCGTGCGCGACATCCACGAGAACACCGTCGACTTCGAGCCCAACTACGACGGCAAGACGCTGCAGCCCAGCGTCCTGCCGAGCCGTTTCCCGAACCTGCTCGTCAACGGCAGCGCCGGCATCGCTGTCGGCATGGCGACGCAGATCCCGCCGCACAACCTGCGCGAGGTCGCCGACGCCGCGCAGTGGCTGCTCGCGAACCCCGAGGCCTCGCGTGAGGCACTGCTCGAAGAGTGCCTGCGTCGCATCCCCGGCCCCGACTTCCCGACCGGCGCGCTCATCATGGGCAAGCGCGGCGTCGAGGACGCCTACCGCACCGGCCGCGGCAGCATCACGATGCGCGCCGTCGTCAACGTCGAGGAGATCCAGGGCCGTCAGTGCCTCGTCGTCACGGAGCTGCCGTACCAGGTCAACCCGGACGCGCTCGCCGAGAAGATCGCGATGCTCGTCAAGGACGGCAAGATGGCCGGCATCGCCGACATCCGCGACGAGACGTCGGGCCGCACCGGCCAGCGCCTCGTCGTCGTGCTCAAGCGTGACGCGATCGCCAAGGTCGTGCTCAACAACCTCTACAAGCACACGCAGCTGCAGCAGAACTTCGGCGCGAACATGCTCGCCCTCGTCGACGGTGTGCCGCGCACGCTGCCGATCAGCGCGTTCATCCGCTACTGGGTCGAGCACCAGATCGACGTCATCGTGCGCCGCACGCAGTTCCGTCTCGACGAGGCCGAGAAGCGCATCCACATCCTGCGCGGTCTGCTGAAGGCCCTCGACATGCTCGACGAGGTCATCGCCCTCATCCGTCGCAGCCCGACGGTCGACGATGCCCGCACGGGCCTCATCGAGCTGCTCGACATCGACGAGATCCAGGCCAACGCCATCCTCGAGATGCAGCTGCGTCGCCTCGCGGCGCTCGAGCGTCAGCGCATCATCGAGCAGCACGACGAGCTGCAGGCGAAGATCGATGACTACAAGGACATCCTGGCCAAGCCGGAGCGTCAGCGTCAGATCGTCAGCGACGAGCTCGCCGAGATCGTCGAGAAGTACGGCGACGACCGTCGCAGCCAGATCGTGCCGTTCGACGGTGACATGAACATGGAAGACCTCATCCCCGAAGAGGACGTGGTCGTCACCATCACGCGCGGCGGCTACGTCAAGCGCACGAAGGTGAGCGAGTACCGCAGCCAGCGTCGCGGTGGCAAGGGTGTGCGCGGCGCGACGCTGCGCGGTGACGACGTCGTCGGGCACTTCTTCACGACCTCGACGCACGACTGGCTGTTGTTCTTCACGAACGCCGGCCGCGTCTACCGGACGAAGGGCTACGAGCTGCCGGAGGGCTCGCGCGACAGCAAAGGCCAGCACGTCGCGAACCTGCTCGCGTTCCAGCCGGGCGAGCAGATCGCTCAGGTCATGGCGCTTCGCACCTATACCGACTCGGAGTACCTTCTGCTCGCGACCCGCAACGGCCTCGTCAAGAAGACGCGCCTGTCGGAGTATGACTCGCCGCGTTCGGGCGGCCTCATCGCCGTCAACCTGCGTGACGGCGACGAGCTCGTCGGTGCCGGCCTCGCGACGCACGACGACGACGTCCTGCTCGTCAGCCGCAAGGGCCAGGCCGTGCGTTTCGCTGCGACGGACGACTCACTGCGTCCGATGGGCCGATCGACGTCGGGTGTCACCGGCATGAAGTTCCGCGAAGGCGACGAACTGCTCTCGATGAACGTCGTGCCGAAGGGCGCGAACGAGGTCGAGCGCGGGGCCGACGAGAAGCTGTGCGTCTTCGTCGTCTTCGAGAACGGGCTCGCCAAGCGCACGCCCGTGGAGGAGTACCCGACGAAGGGGCGCGCGACGCTTGGCGTCAAGGTCGCGACGATCTCAGAGCGAGGCGGTGACCTCGTCGGCGCGCTCGTCGTCGAGAACCGTGACGAAGTGATGGTCGTCATGGAGAAGGGCAAGATCGTCCGCTCGGCCGTCGCCGAGGTGCGTGAGACGGGCCGCAACACGCAGGGCGTGCAGTTCGCGACGCCCGGCAAGGGCGACTCGATCGTCGCCGTCGCGCGCAACGCCGAGAAGGATTCTGAGGAAATCGACGATGACGCGGTAGTTTCGGAGACGAACGAGGCCGCGGAGTCAGCTCAGGACGCAACGCACGCTCCGGACGACGAGTCGGCCTCCACGGAGAACAACGAGTCGGGAGACAGTGAGTGAGTGACTCGCGAGACGCGCGCGCGAAGCTGCCGAAATCTGCCGGGGGCGCCCCCCGAGCGGTCAAGGGCAGTAGTGCAGCGGCGCCAGCCACACGACCCCAGCAGCAGCGCGTGAGCACGCAGGCCGGCCGCGCGCCGGCCTCGTCGGGCCGCGGCGGCGCCCCACGTCGCTCCACGCCGCGCCGAGTGCGCCTGACGCTGTCGCGCGTCGACACGTGGTCGGTGCTCAAGATCGCCTTCCTGTTGTCGGTGGCCGTCGCCATCGCGTCCGTCGTCCTCGTGGCGACGTTGTGGACGGTGCTCGCGGGCATGGGCACCTTCAGCGCGATCAACGACCTGCTGCGGACGCTGGATCGTCAGGGCTCGAAGTTCGACATCCTCGACTACCTCGGGTTCGGCCGCTCGATCTCGTTCAGCATCGTCATCGGCGTGCTCAACATCATCCTCATGACGGCGATCGCGACCCTGAGCGCGTTCCTCTACAACATCTGCGCCTCCCTCGTCGGCGGCGTGCAGCTGACGTTGAGCGACGAGTGATCGCAGCCTGAGCAAGCGCGCGACGGGCCTGCCCTCCACGACGGTGGGGCGGGCCCGTCTTCGTCTGCCCAGGCTGGTGGGTGCGGGTCGCAGCTGGCCCGTGGCGACGCGGTGGCATAAGGCCCCGCCCGCGATTTGCGGGCCACGCCTGTGGTGGGTAATCTTACGTCTCGTGCTGATCACGCAGGTGAACGGCACGCACGCGGTGCAGGGGCCTATAGCTCAGTCGGTTAGAGCGCTGTCCTGATAAGACAGAGGTCACTGGTTCAAGTCCAGTTAGGCCCACCACCACTGCCCCTTGATTTCGCCAAGGAGTCGCATGTTTAAGGCACTTCTCGCATCTGCTGCGGCCGCTGCCGCCCTGTATGCGAACAGCGAATACCAGAAGCAGAAGCTGGGCAAGGAGCTGTGGGCGAAGGCCACGCAGGAGCCCGCCACGCAGGCGGCCACCGAACAACCTGGCTGAAAAACCCTCGGGGGTATGGCGCAATTGGTAGCGCACCTGCTTTGCAAGCAGGGGGTTAGGGGTTCGAGTCCCCTTACCTCCACCGAGAACGAAGAGCCCCTCACGGATTCGTGAGGGGCTCTTCGCCGCCCGGTGCCCGCGACGGCGCGGGCAGTGCTCAGAGGAAGGCCAGCGGGTCGAACTCGTCGATCGGGATGACGCGCAGGCGCGGCAGCGTCGCGTTGAACGCCTTGACGTCGTGCTCGAGGTCGAAGAACTCGAGGCCCTGTGCCCCCAGGGGCGAGAAGCCGGCGTTGCGGAACTCCTTGAAGCCGATCAGCCCGACCTTGCGGGAGCCGCCGAGCAGCGGTTCGAGCTGCGGGAGGAAGTCGCCGTCGTGGCTGACGAGCATGACGTCGGCCTGCAGCGTCAGGAGGGCGTCGAGCGTCTTCTGGATGGCCATGTCGACCACCTTCTCGCCCTCCGCGCCGGAGAGGGGGATCGGCTGGTAGCCGAGCGCCGTCAGGGCCTGGATGAACGCCATCGGCAGCTCGGGGCCGTTGGCCGCGAGGAAGAACAGCCCCTTGGCGTCCTGGTGCCACTGGCGCTGGGCGAACTTGAGTAGCCTGTCCCAGCGCGGGCGCTCGTCAGGGTGGGGGCGGCGACCGAGGATCGAGGTGCCGAGCGTGGCATCGATGTTCTCGCCGTCGATGAGGAGGTAGGTGGTGCGCTGAGCCATGGCTCCAACCTAGTCCATGCCGGGCTGACGACGATGGGCCAGTGTTTCACGTGAAACACCGGCCCATCGTCGTCGGGGAAGAATCAGAGGGACGCGACCGCCTCGTCGACGGGCGTCGCGCCGTTGACGACGACGAACGTCTCTCGGATGGCATGCCCGCTCGTCAGCACCTGCGCGAGCGTGTGGGCGACGTCGCCGCGCGTGATGGGCTGACGCTGCTGGTCGGGGTTGATCGTCACCTGGCCCGTGGGCGCGTCATCGGTGAGCATTCCGGGGCGGACGATGGTCCAGTCGAGGTCGCGGGTACGCAGGTCGGCATCCGCGCCACCCTTGGCGTAGAGGTAGACCTGGAAGGCGCCGGCGTCGACGCTCTCCGGCGCGTCGGAGCCGATCGACGACACCATGACGTAGCGTCGCACGCCCGCCTTCTCCGCGGCGTCGGCGAGCAGCACCGCTCCCATGAGGTCGACGCTCCACTTGCGCGCCCGACCCGACTCCGGGCCGCCACCCGCGGCGAAGACGACGGCGTCGCAGCCGTTGATGGCCTCGGCGACGTCGTCCACCGAGGCGTCCTCGAGTGAGATGACGGTGGGCTCCATGCCCGCGGCGCGCAGGTCGTCCGCCTGCTCCGGTGTACGGATGAGGCCGACGACGTCGTGGCCCTCGCCGCTCAACCGCTGCCCGAGCAACCGGGCGATCTGGCCATGTCCTCCTGCAATCGCAATACGCATGCCTCGACATTACTCCTGTGGGCCTCAAACGTCGATCCGGCTCGATTGTTTCATCTACGCGTATCTAGTAGATCGAGTACAGCGAGGTAGCAAGCGCTGACATGGTGCTCGTGACGTCGGCACGGATAGAGACGCGTACGGCCCCCGGCCGGCACGAGAGGCCCCGGACGGGAGCCTGTCGGTGTGGGGAATGATCGACACGCGCGACAGCCATGCAGACAACGAGGCGGCCATCCACACGGGATGGCCGCCTCGTCGTGCCCGGTCGCGAGGCGGGGCCTGGCGTCGGGGTGGAGCGTCGAACTCAGTGGTCGTCGCGAGCTGCGCGACGCGAGCTGCGCGTCTCGCCCGCGCTCGGGTCCTCGAGACCTTCCGTCGTCATGTGGCCCGAAGCCTCGGCGTCGGTCCACGACGCAGCCGTGCCGGGGGCGCCGGCGGGCTCGGCAGTCGGCGTGTCGACACCGGCCGGGCGCACCATCGTCGTGTCGTCGGCCTTCGCAAAGTTCGTCACGGGGTTGTTGATCGTCATCTCGTCACCGCGAGCCGTCTTGGAGTCGGCGATGGCGGCCTCCGAGAGGCGAGCGTCCGCCGCACGCTTCTTCTGCTGGTCGGCGTACACGAGGTAGCCGGCTCCCGCGAGAGCGGCGACACCGAGCGTGATGAGGAAGCCGCCCTTCTTCTTCTTGGGCGCGAGGGCCGGCGCGTACTGCGCGACCTGCTTCTGCGCGCCCTCGGGCAGCTGGCCGACGACGTTGTGCGACGCGGCGGTGCCGGCGGCAGCAGCGGTCGCGAGGATCTCCTTGAGGTGCGGCAGCAGCTCGTCCTTGTAGAAGTCGCGCGCGTTGTCGGCTGAGATGCCCTTGTCCTCGGCGACGGCCTCGGCGCGGCCCCGCAGGGCGGCGGCCTTGTACGCGACGTCCTCGCGGGCGCCCGGGCCGAAGGCGCTGACGGCCTTCTTGTCGGCCTTCTTCGACGCCTTGGACGTCTTCTTGTCAGCCTTCTTCATGAAGCGCGAGGAGTTCTTGTCTGCCTTCTTGGCAGCCTTCTTCCCCTTCTTCTGTGCGTCGTCACGAGCGTCCTTGGCGGAGTCGGCGACGGCGGCGAGCGAGGCGACGGTGGCGGCCTTCGCAGCGCCGGCCTTCTCGGCGACGGCTTCGCGCTGGTCGGCGGTCTTGTCGGCGACCTTCTCCGTCGCTGCCTCGACGTGCGGCGCAGCAGCGTCGCGGGCCTCTTCGAGCTTCTCGACGATCACGTCGCGGGCTTCCTCGGCCTTCTCGACAAGGGTCGGCACGACGTCCTTCTCCGTCTTGACCTTGGCCTCGACGGCCTTCTCGGCAGCGAGACCGGCGACGGCGAGGGCGGCGCCCTTGGCCTTCTCGGACTTGGTGGGTTCGGACTTGCACAGCATGGCTGGTCTTCCTCTCCAGTCGGCAGCAGTTCTTCACTTCATCCTGCCTTGTTCGGGCGGGGCTTACCAACCGGTTGTGAGGTATTGGACGCTGTGGGAGGTCGTTTCGCTGAGCGCGAACGCCCGAGACCTCATCATGACCTGTCGTGTTCCACGTGAAACACTGGAGGCATGATCGCGACTCTGCACACCAACCACGGTGACATCAACATCAACCTGTTCCCCAACCAGGCGCCGAAGACGGTCGACAACTTCGTCGGCCTGGCGAAGGGCACCAAGGAGTACAAGGACGACGCGGGCCGCACCAACCCGCAGCCGTACTACGACGGTCTGACGTTCCACCGCATCATCCCCGGCTTCATGATCCAGGGTGGCTGCCCGCTCGGCGTCGGCATGGGCGGCCCGGGGTACAACTTCGACGACGAGATCTCGCCGGAGCTCAACTTCAACTCGCCGTACATGCTGGCCATGGCCAACGCGGGTACCCGCATGGGCAAGGGCACGAACGGCTCGCAGTTCTTCATCACCGTCGCCGACACGTCCTGGCTGCAGGGCAAGCACACGATCTTCGGTGAGGTCGCCGACGACGCGTCGAAGAAGGTCGTCGACGAGATCGCCGCCGTCTCCACCGGCGCTCAGGACAAGCCGCTCGAGCCCGTCGTCATCGAGAGCGTGACGATCTCCGAGTGACACCTCGCCTCCCGCCGCAAGTCGGGAGGTACCGCTGACGACTCCTCGTCAGCCAGCGCAGCCGAGATGGCCCCGTCGAGCATGACGGGGCCATCCTTGGTCTCACGCCTTCTTCCCGCACGCCTCCGACGAAACGAGACGACATGACGCAGCCGCCCGCCGGATCCGGCTCGGGTGCCTTCGGCGCCTCCGAGGCGCCGGACGCCGTGCCCGTCTGCCCGCGCCACCCCAACACCGCTGCCTACACGCGCTGTCAACGCTGCGGTCGCCCGGCGTGCCCGCGCTGCCAGATCCCCGCTTCGGTGGGGTTCCAGTGCGTCGACTGCGTCGCGGCCGAACGCAAGACGAACCCAACGTTGCCGGCCCGCTCGTCCCTTGGCATGACGACGGGCGCTGCGGCGCAGGGTCGACCCGTCGTCACGATCGGGATCATCGCGATCTGCTGTCTCGTGTGGCTGGGGCAGCTGGCGAGTGACGCGCTGTACCGCGACGTGTCGTTCGTCGCGGTGTTCGCGAAGGACGAGCCGTGGCGCTACCTGACGAGCGGGTTCGCCCACGATACGGGCACCCCGATGCACCTGCTGTTCAACATGATGGCGCTGTACTTCATGGGGCAGTACCTCGAACCACTCATCGGTCGTGTGCGCTTCGGGGCGCTGTACCTGCTCTCCGTGCTCGGTGGCTCCGTCGTCTACCAGATCATGACGGCGCCGTCGTCACAGCTCGATCTGCTGACGTCAGGGTGGGTGACGCCGCTGGTCGGCGCCTCCGGCGGTGTGTTCGGGCTCTTCCTCGCCGTCGTCGTGTTCAACCGCCGACTCGGCCGGGAGATCGGGCCGATGATGACGATGATCGCGATCAACGTCGTCATCGGTTTCACGGCGTCCAACGTGGCGTGGCAGGCGCACCTCGGCGGTGCGGTGGCCGGCGCCGTCGGCGCGCTCATCCTCTACGCGTTGCGGCGCCGCCCGGTCGCGATGCAGGCCTCGGCGCTCGGCGCGTTGGCGGTCGCGCTCATCGCCGCCGCGTATGTCGACTTCTCGGTCGTGGGTGTCAGCTGGCCGCACATCGTCGGATGATCGTCGCCGTGGGCTGAGCGAGGCCCTTGTCGTTCGTGGGGTGCTGCCGTCGGGTGGCACCCCACGATGCGTGTGGATGAGTTGCCTGTGGATGGTGTGCCGTTAGCTGTGGATGACGCGGTACACCACCTGGGGACGGTGAGGACGAGCCGTCACCCACATGGTTGTCCACAGTTTCCACAGGCTGGGTTGGGGAAAAACCCCGCGGAACGGCGCTGATCTATGCCAAGGGGTGGGGGCGATGGGCAGCGTCATCCCCAGCCGTGGGGTGGTTCGTCCACCGGCAGCGGCATGTTTTCCACCGGAAACAGCGACTCGTCCACCGGCCGTCCACTGTTTTCCACAGGTTTGTCCCCAGTTGTGGAAAACCACACGCGTGTAACTACACACAGGCTGTGGACAAGTCTGGGGACAACGTCGTGGGTTGCAGGCCGCAGGGCGACGCCCGCACCGTCAGGCCTTGCGGCGCGGCGCCCGGTGACCTCGTGGGGCCACGATGCAGCGAACCCGAGTGAGCAGACACAGACGAACGCCCGTTCCCACGAGGGAACGGGCGTTCGGTTCGGCGGGGCGTCAGCAGCGGACAGAAGGTGGCGTCACTTCCAGCGCGTCAACATGACGAAGCCGACCATGATGGCCGCGAAGCCGATGACGATGTTGCCGGCGTCGATGCCGGGGATCGGGTAGCTCGTCGTGCCGCTGGCGATGTAGTAGACCATCACCCAGGCGAGCCCGGCGAGCATGAGGCCGAGGGCGACCGGCAGCCACCAGCGGGGGTTGAGGCCGTCTCCGGCGGCGGCGCGCTGAGTGGCGTCGGTGGTCTTGCGGGCCACGGCATGGCTCCCATCTGAGTTCGGTGCGTCAACTAGGGTGAGAGCCTAGTTGATCCGGCCGGGCGATGCGTCGAGTGAAGGAGGCCGACCCCATGAGCGAACGCGACTCCGAGCGCGACGCGTCTGCGACGCCGCCCGCACACGTCGAACGCGCCACCGACGACGCTGCGCGCGACGCGTTGCCGATCGACGAGATGCCGCCCGCGCGCCGTCGCGGCTCGTTGGCGTGGAAGGCCGCCGTCCCGATCGCGCTGCTCGTCGCGGGGGCGATGTTCGGGGTCAGTTCCCGTGCGGCGAACGGCACGGATCTGCGCTCCGACACCACCAATCTCGCTGATGTCGTGCGGCGCGCGGATCAGCGCGTCAAGACCAAGCAGGAGGACGTCGCGACGTTGCGCGCCGACGTCGAGGCGGCGCAGCTTGCTGCGGCGAAGAAGGATTCGGGTGCGGCGCGTGCGTTGGCGCTGACGAAGCAGGCCGACAAGGCGCAGGATCCGGCGGGTCTCGCACCGTTGAGCGGGCAGGCCATCAGCGTGACGCTCGACGACAGCAAGAAGAAGGTCGAGGAGCTGCCGAAGGACGGTTCGCCGGACTGGCTCGTCGTGCACCAGCAGGACGTCCAGGCCGTCGTCAACGCCCTGTGGGAGGGCGGCGCTCGCGGCATCCAGCTCATGGATCAGCGCATCGTCTCGACAAGCGCCGTGCGCTGCGTCGGCAACACGCTCATCCTCCAGGGCCGCGTGTACTCACCGCCGTTCACGATCACCGCCGTCGGGGACCCGGTGAAGCTGAAGGCCGCGCTCGAGGCCGACGAGTCCGTCAAGATCTACAAGCAGTACGTCGACCTCGTTGGGCTCGGCTACAACGTCAAGGCCATCCAGAACACGACGCTGCCCGCCTTCACGGGCTCGGTGACGATGAAGCACGCGCACGTCCAGCCGTGACGCCCGTGTTGCTGCGCCTGCAGCCTGACCCCGGGCAGGATGGCGGCTGACTCATGGGTAGGCGCGTAACTGTCCGCCGACCCGTGAGTTACCTGGCATCCTGAGGCATCCTGACGGCGGTGTCGGGGCTCCCACCTAGACTGGCGCGCATGACCGATTCGCCGCGCATCCTCGTCGTCGACAACTACGACAGCTTCGTCTTCACGATCGTCGGCTACCTCCAGCAGCTCGGCGCCGAGACGACCGTCGTGCGCAACGACGCGATCAGCGCTAAGGACGGCGCCGACTTCGACGGCGTCCTCGTCTCGCCCGGTCCCGGCACGCCCGAGGACGCCGGCGTCAGCATGGCAATGATCGAGGCGTGCGGTGAGCGCAACCAGCCGATGCTGGGGGTGTGCCTCGGCCACCAGGCGCTCGGCGTCGTGACGGGCTGCACCGTCGGTCGGGCGCCGGAGCTGCTCCACGGCAAGACGTCGCAGGTGCACCACGACGGCACGGGCGTCCTCGAGGGGCTCGACGACCCGTTCACCGCGACGCGCTACCACTCGCTGACGATCGACCCGGCCACCGTCACCGACGAACTCGTCGTCAACGGCCGCACCGAATCGGGCATCATCATGGCCGCCCACCACCGCGACCTGCCGCTGCACGGCGTGCAGTTCCACCCCGAATCCGTCATGACGGTCGGCGGCCACCGCATGCTCGCCAACTGGCTCGCGATGTGCGGTTCGACGACGGCCGTCGCCGCCAGCGCCGGCATGGCACCGCTCGTGCGCACCGCCTGAGCGGCACATAGCCCGAACGCCGCGCCCCACCAGCGGCTCTCGAACGAGGAAAGCCCCCGATCCACAGGGCCGGGGGCTTCCTTCGTCAGCTCACTTGCTCGACGACTGCGACGGCGACGGCGTCATCGCGCTACCGTCCGATGTCGACGACGGACTCGTCGACGACGGACTCGTCGACGGCGACGGCGACTGTGTCGACGACGAGGGGGACTGCGACGTCGCGGGCGCGGAACTGGACGACGGGGCCGCTGACGACGAGGGCGGCTGCGTCACGGTGGCCGTCGCGGTCTTCTCGGGTGACTTGCCGATGTAGACGGTGACGGACGAGCCGTTGTTGACCTTCTTGCCGGCGTCGGGCACGTAGACGACCTTGCCGACCTCGTCGGGCCTGTCGGTGACCTGGTCCTTGGAGTCGATCGACAGGTGCGCCTTGTACAGCGCCTGCGCCGCCTCCGACGCCGTCTTGCCCGCCAGGTCGGGCACGGTGGCCTTGCCGCTGCTCTCGTAGAGCGTGATGTCGCTCGACGTGCCGAGTGATGCGCCGGCCTTCGGGTTGCTCTCGGCGATGATGCCGGCGTCGAGGCCGGTGTCGTCCTTCTTCGTCGGCGAGATCTTGATGTGGTTCTCGTCGATGCCGGCGGCGAGAAGGGCCGCCTTCGCCTCGTTGACGGCGTCACCGACGACGTTCGGCACCTTGACCGAGTCGGGGCCCGTGGAGACGGTGAGTGTCACGTCGGAACGTCGGGATGCCTCCGTCCCGCCCGCCGGATCTTGGTCGATGACGGTGTTCTCCGCGGCGTTGTCGGCGACCTCTCGCTTCGTGACGGTGAAGTCGGGCGACAGCGTCTTCGCGGCCTGCTCGTACGTCATGCCGCGCACGCTCGCGACGGTGACCTTCTCCGGCGAGCTGGGCGAGTGCATGAACAAGTAGCCGATGCCGAGGATGGCCGCGAGGGCTGCGACGGCCGCGAGGGCCCACCATCCGGCATGGGATCGGCTGGGTTCGCGCGAGTCGAGTTCGGCCGTCGAGTCAGCGGCAGCCGCCGTCGCCGCGGCGCGGCGCGTCGGGTAGTCGACGACCTCCGTGTGGTCGGCGGACGTCACCGTGCTCGCCTGCGCGGCAGCGGAGATCGGCTGGCCGGAGCGGGCGGCGAGGACGTCGGCGCGGAAGTCGGCGGCGCTCTGGTAGCGATCGTCGCGCCCCTTCGCGAGCGAGTGCAGCACGACCGCGTCGAGCGCCGGCGACACCGACGACTCGTAGAGCGACGGGGGTTGCGGCTGTTCGCCGATGTGCTGATAGACGAGGCTGACGGGCTCGCCGACGAACGGTGCGCGCCCCGTCAGCAGCTCGAACAGGACGCAGCCGGCGGAGTACAGGTCGGTGCGAGCGTCGACGCTCTGGCCTTGCGCCTGCTCGGGCGACAGGTACCGGGCGGTGCCGACGACGGCCTGGGCGCTCGTCATCGTCGCGCCGACGTCGGCGAGGGCGCGGGCGATGCCGAAGTCCATGACCTTGACGGAACCGCCGCGCGTCACCATGACGTTGCCAGGCTTGATGTCGCGGTGCACGATGCCCTTCGAGTGGCTGTACTCGAGGGCTGACAGGACGCCCATCATGATGCGGCAGGCCTCGTCGGCGCTGACCTTCTTCTCCTCGTTGAGGATCTCGCGCAGCGTCTGCCCGTCGACGAACTCCATGACGATGTAGGGGATGTCGACGGTGCCGCCCGCCGCTTCGACGAAGGTGTCCTCACCCGAGTCGTAGACGGCGACGATGTTGGCGTGGTTGAGCCCGGCGGACGCCTGCGCCTCGCGGCGGAAGCGTTGCAAGAAGCTGGGGTCGCGCGCGAGGTCCGATCGCAGGATCTTGATGGCGACGGGGCGTCCGAGGCGCGTGTCGTGGCCGGCGTGGACGTCGGCCATGCCACCGCGGCCGACGAGTTCGCCGACTTCGTAGCGGCCACCGAGGATGCGTGGTGTCGCGCTCATGAGATGTCCTTCGCGAGGGTCGGGATGGGGCGGTGCGCGGCGGCCGTGGAGCGCCGCAGAGGTGGACGAAGATCGCAGATGCGGACGGGAATCGCAGATGTCATCGCAGGGCTGCCTCGAAGATCTGCTGCGCGGCGGGTGCGGCGACCTCGCCGGCGAGGGTCTCGACGCCCTGATCGCCGCCGTTCTCGAGCACGAGCGCGAGCGCGATCTTGGGGTCGTTCGCCGGTGCGAAACCGGTGAACCACAGGTCGGCGGCCTTGCTCGTGTCGCCCTGCGCCGTGCCCGTCTTGCCCGCGATCTGGTAGCCGTCGACGGCGGCGAGCTTGCCGGTGCCGTTGTTGACGACCGCTTCCATCATCGTCTTGAGGCTGCCGGCCGTGTCCGATGAGATGGGCTTGGACATGATCTTCGGGTCGGTCGAGGAGATGACGTCGAGGTCGGAGTCGACGACGTTCTTCACGAGGTGCGGTTCCATCTGCGTGCCGCCGTTCGCGATCGTCGCGGAGATCATCGCGATCTGCAGCGGCGTGACCCGCACGTCGTACTGGCCGATGGCGGCCATCGCCGTCTGCGGCGTGTTCATGTCGGAGGGGAAGCTCGACGGCGTGACGCGCATCGGCAGGCGCACGACCTGGCCGAAGCCGAACTTCTTGGCCTGTGCGGCGAGCTTGTCCTGGCCGAGATCCATGCCGAGCTCGGCGTAGGCCGTGTTGCAGCTGATCTCGAGCGCGTGCGTCAGTGACGTCTTGTCGTTGTCGCCGCAGGGCAGGTGGTTGTCGTTGGGCAGTGAGTGCGTCGTCTGCGGCAGCCTGATGGTGGCAGGGCCGTTGAGCGTCGACTCGGGCGTGTACTTGCCCGATTCGAGCGCGGCGGCCGTCGTGACGAGCTTGAACGTGGAACCCGGGGGGTACAGATTGCCCGAGATGGTCCGGTTGACCATCGGCTGCGTCGAGTCGGCGTTGAGCTGCTTCCACATGTTGACGACCGACGTCGTGTCGTGCGAGGCGAGGGTCGACGGGTCGTACGTCGGTGAGCTCACCATGGCGAGGACGGCGCCCGTCTTGGGGTCGAGCGCGACGGCCGCGCCGCGACGGTTGCCGAGCGCCTTCGCCGCGGCCGCCTGGATCTTGGGGTTGATCGTCAGCTCGACGTTGGCCCCGGCGGGCTTCTTGCCCGTGACGACGTCAGCGAGGCGGCGGTAGAACAACGAGTCGCTCGTGCCGCTCAGGACGCCGTCGGAGGCACCCTCGATGCCGCCGCCGTTGCCGTAGACGATCGAGCTGTAGCCCGTGACGGGCGCATAGAGCGAGCCGTTCGAGTACTGACGCTGGTAGACGTACTTGTCGTTCGACTTCACGCTCGTTGCGATGGCCTTGCCGTCCACGAGGATGCTGCCGCGCTCCTTCTTGTACCCGTCGTTGATGACGCGGCTGTTGCCGGCGCGGGCGTCGAGCGAGGGCGCCTGGACGACCTGGATGTAGCTCGCGGCAACGAGAACGGCACAGAACAGCATCGAGGCCACGACGCCGAGCTTGCGGATCGGCGTGTTCATCGGATCTTCACCACCTGGGTGTCGTCGGAGCCGAGCGTCGGCTTCGCCTCCGTGACGGCGGGGCGTCGCGCTTGGTCGCTGATGCGCAGCAGCAGCGCGATGATCGCCCAGTTCGCGAGCAGCGAGCTACCGCCGGCTGACAGGAACGGCGTCGTCAGACCAGTGAGGGGGATGACGCGGGTGATGCCGCCGAGGACGACGAAGCACTGCAGGCAGATGGAGAACGCGAGGCCTGTCGCGAGAAGCTTGCCGAAGCCGTCGCGGCAGGCAATGGCGATGCGCAGGCCGCGTTCGACGATGATGGCGAACAGCGCGATCATCGCCGTGAGGCCGACGAGGCCGAGTTCTTCGCCGAAGCTCGACATGATGAAGTCCGAGTTCGCCTCGGCGTAGTTGAACGTCGGGTAGCCACGTCCGAGGCCGGTGCCGGTGAGTCCGCCGAACGCGAGGCCCATGAGGGAGCGGGCGACCTGGTCGGAGAGGCCTGGCGCGAACGGGTCGAGCCAGAGGGTGACGCGGTTCTGGAAGTTGGGGAAGAGCAGGTACGCGAGGTAGCAGCCGCTGAAGAAGAGCCCGAGACCGATGGCGATCCAGCTGCGCCTCTCCGTCGCCACGTAGAGCATGG
Organism: Dermacoccus sp. CCH2-D9; assembly: GCF_001556795.1. Classification (NCBI taxonomy): domain Bacteria; kingdom Bacillati; phylum Actinomycetota; class Actinomycetes; order Micrococcales; family Dermacoccaceae; genus Dermacoccus; species Dermacoccus sp. CCH2-D9. The sequence continues at coordinate 3,023 of NZ_LSJT01000049.1, read as the reverse complement.
CGACGAACAGGCCGAAGAACAGCAGCGACGTGCCGAGGTCCTTCTCGAAGACGAGGACGGCGAGGGACGTCAGCCAGGCCAGCAGGATGGGGCCCATGTCGCGCGCTCTCGGCAGCGGGAAGCCGAGCACACGCTTGCCGACGAGACTGAGCGCGTCACGCGTCTGCACGAGGTAGCTCGCGAAGAAGATCGTGAGCAGGATCTTGGCGACCTCGCTCGGCTGGAAGCTGAGCGGCCCGACGTGGATCCAGATGCGGTTGCCGTTGATGTTCATGCCGATGAACGGCAGCAGCGGCATCATGAGCAGCGCGAGGCCGGCGAGGGCGAACGTGAACGTGTAGCGCCGCAGCCGCCGGTGGTCGCGGATGAGGCAGAGCAGCCCGATCGCGGCGGCGACGGCGATGGCCGACCACATGAGCTGTCGGACGGCTGCGCCCTCCATGACGCCCTTGCCGCGGGCCATGTCGATACGACGGATCATGACGAGTCCGAGGCCGTTGAGCAGCGTCGCGGCCGGTAGCAGCACGGGGTCGGCGTAGGCGGCGACGACGCGCACGACGAGGTGGAACACGAGGGCGATGACGCCCATCCCGACGCCGAGCGTCAGGATGTCGGTCGGCAGCGACCCCTCCACCGCGAGCCCGACGTTCGCGTAGGCGAACAGCACGATGCCGACGGCGAACGCGAGCAGCATGAGCTCGGTGCCGCGTTTCGTGCCTCGGCCCGTGATGGTCGCGAGGTCTGGGCTCACTTCGTGCACTCGTTTCCGGAGGCGGACGCGGCGAGGCACGCGACCATCTCCGCGCGCAGACGCTCGACGGTGGCGGCGGCCTCCTTCTCACTGGAGGCGTCGATGCCGCTCGTCACCTTGGAGCGCCAGAACTCAGGCAGGTCGGCGGTCGGGATGTTCGTGCTCTCCTGCTGATGGCGCAGGTCGATCGGGCCGAGCTTCGAGTCGACTCCTTGATAGACGGTGACTCGGCCGCCCGAATCCTTGATGAAGTACTGACTCTGCGACCACGTCCAGCCCCACACGGCGGCGACGGCGAGGGCGAGCAGCAGGACGAGCGCGGCGATGGCGGCGTAGAGACGTCCGCGGCGACGCGGGCGCGTCTCGGCGAGGTGGGCACCCTTGTCGGTCTCGTCGGGTTCGTCGTCGCCGTCGAGTTCGCGGGAGAGGGCGCGGGCCTTCTCCGCCGGCGTCTGCTCGCGCGTCGGCAGGCTCTGAGTCAGGCCGTGCGCGACGGCGGCGCCGACCACGTCGGGGCGCGCGGCGAGGTCGACGTCGTCGATGTTCGCAACCTCCGCGACGACGACGGTGACGTTGTCGAGCGTCGAGGCCTTGAGGGCGATCTCGATGAGGGAGTCGGCGACCTCGCCGACGCTCTTCGACGCGCCCTCGGTGAAGATCTCCTCGATCGTGCGGGCGCCGACGTAGTCGGAGAGGCCGTCGGAGCACAACAGGTAGCGGTCGCCGACGCGTGCCTCGCGCAGGCTGAGGTCGGGCACGTCGCCCTCGCGGCCCGTCAGGACGCGCGTGACGAGGCTGCGCTGCGGGTGGTGGACGGCCTCGTCGGGGGTGATGCGGCCGGAGTCGAGCAGGCTCTGGACGAAGGAGTGGTCTTTCGTGATCTGCGTGAACTTGCCGTCACGCAGCTGGTAGGCGCGGCTGTCGCCGATGTTCGCCATTGCGAGCTGACGGCCGGTCTTGAGCAGCACGATCAGGGTGGTGCCCATGCCCTCGCGGGTGGGATCGGCGTCCATCTCGCTGCGCAACTTCTCGTTGGCCTCGGCGATGCCGTCGGCGAGCTGGTCGAGAGCGTCGTCGGCGCCGATGTCGTCGCCGTCGAGCTGCACGAGTTCGCCGACGACGGTGGAGCTCGCGACGTCACCTGCGGCGTGGCCGCCCATGCCGTCGGCGAGCACGAGCATCGAGCTGCTCGCGTAGGCCGAGTCCTCGTTGCGCTTCTTCGAGCCGAGACCGACGTCGGATCGTGCGGCGTATCTGAGTGCGATGGGCATGGTCACTTCCTCAGTTCGAGGACGGTGCGGCCGATACGGATGCGGGTGCCCGGTTCGACGCGCACGTGCTCACCGATGCGTTCAGCACCGATGTACGTGCCGTTCGTCGATCCCAGGTCGTCGAGGTACCAGCCGTCGGATTCGGGGTAGATGCGGGCGTGGCGACCCGAGGCGAAGTCGTCGCTCAGCACGAGCGAGCATTCGGGGTTGCGTCCGAGCAGGGTGCCGGATTCCGACAGCGGCAGCGTGGTGCCGCGCATCGCGCCTTCGATGATGGCGAGATGCGTCGGGCCCTTGCGCACGGCGCGGGGTGTCTTGGCCTTCGTTTCACGTGAAACAGCGCGCGAGGCACGGCCACCACCCGTCTTCGCGCCGTACAGGTCGGAGCGGAGCACGCCGACGACGGCGAACACGAAGAACCACAGCAGCGCGAGCAGGCCGTAGCGGATGGCCGTCATCGTCAGTTCGTTCATGGGCGGTCTCCCAGATGGATGGTCATGGGGGTGCGCCCGAGGGTCAACCGGTCGCCGTCGTGCACGTGCGTCGAACCGACGTGCTCGCCGTTGACGTAGGTGCCGTTCGTCGACCCGAGATCGCGCACGCTCATGACGAGGTGGGGGCCGTCGTGCGTGATGCGGATCTCGCTGTGACGACGGCTGACGCCCGGGTCGTCGACGACGATGTCGGCGTCGTCGTCACGCCCGAGGACGGTGATGGCTCCGAGCAGGGGGTAGCGCTGCCCGTCGATCTTCAGCCACGGGCGTTCGCGCGGCGACATCTGACGCGGACGCGCCGATTCCGGGCGCGGCGCAGGCTCGTAGCCCGTCGGGTCGCCGGCGTCGCTGTCGTCGTCCCAGGCGTGATGAGCGTTCGCGTCATGGTTGTCGTGATTCTCGGCGTCGGCGTAGACATCGCCCGAGTAGACGCGACCGTCGGCGTGGGCATCGTCGAAACCCTGGTGGTCGTAGTCGTCGTATCCGGCTTCGTCTTCGACGAGGTGG